>JANRBC010000150.1 GCA_030727685.1 Ilumatobacteraceae bacterium | reverse complement strand
TTGCGGGCCCCGCCAACCAGCCGAATCGCCTCAAGCATTCTCAGTACGCCAAGTCCGGTGATGTTGCCAGTTAATTCAGCCTGATTGAACGACATCGCGACAAATGAGATTGCCCCGAGGTTGTAAACCTCGTCTGGCTGAGACATTTCAAGCGCGCTTACAAGACTAGAAAAGTCGGCTAAATCACCTGGTACAAGTTGCACGAAAGGAAACTCATCGCGAATCGATTCGGCCTTCGGATTATTTTGTCCTTTTACGAGACCAAAAACTTCATAGCCCTTGGCATGCAAAAACTCAGCGAGGTGACGACCGTCTTGACCAGTAATACCAGTGATCAGCGCTCGTGCCATAACGACCTCTTAATCTAGTGGCAAACATAGCGAGTAAAGATCCGCTCTCGATTCGAAGTGCAAAAATGCGCTACTTGTCATCAAGCCGTACGCTCAATGTTGTGAATGCGCAAAATAGTTCGCAATCTGTTGTCGTGTTGGCAGGCGGAGTTGGCGCTGCACGATTTTTGCGCGGCTTAGCCCAAGTAATTGAACCCAAGTTGACAACCGTCTTAGTGAACACCGGAGACGACACCGTATTGCACGGACTCAACATTTCGCCCGACATAGACACCGTGATTTACACTCTCGCCCAAGCAATAGACGCACAGCGGGGTTGGGGCTTAACCGATGAGTCTTGGCGAGCCATGGAATCGCTTAGACGATACGCAAAAGTGCGACCAACCGATTCAACTGCAGCGCCCGAGTGGTTCAACCTCGGCGATCAAGATCTTGCCACGCACTTTTACCGAACAGCACGTCGAAGTGAAGGCGCAGATGCATGGCAAATCACGCGCGAAATTGCGGCCGCGTGGTCAGTCGAACAGCAAATAGTGCCGATGACTAACCAAGATGTTTCGACTGTTGTTGAACTTGCCGAAGATTGCATCGCCGGAAAATCTGGCCAAAAAATTAGTTTCCAAGAATATTTCGTCAAGTACAAACACGATGTTGCGGTGCGATCAGTCAACTTTGTCGGTGTCGAAAATGCAGAGCCAAATGCGTTGTCGCAACTCGCAAGCGCCGACGCAGTAGTTATCGCGCCTTCGAACCCAATCGTTTCAATCGGCCCGATTCGTGCATTAAAAGGTGTAGATACAGCTCTCGGCAAGATCAGAGATCGTGTTGTGGCAATTTCGCCAATCGTCGGAGGGCACGCGATTAAAGGGCCCGCCGATCGAATGCTCAAAGAACTAGGTCATGAGTCATCAGCACTTGGTGTTGCGCGAATGTATTCGTTGATTGCCTCAACTCTTATCATTGACAATGTGGACGCAGATCTAAAGCCAGCAATTGAAGCACTCGGCATGCGTTGCGTTGTGACAAACACGATTATGGCTGACCCAAAAATTAGCGCCGAGTTGGCGCGAACCACGCTTGCTTCGCTCAAAGGTAAATGAAAGTGAATCGCCTGACAATTTGGGGTGTTGAAGGCATCGGCGAGATCTCGGCAAACGATCAACTTGGCGACGTGATTGCCGACATTTGTCGACAAGAGCCCAATGGCCCTTTGTTAGATAACGACGTATTGGTCGTCACGCAAAAAATTGTCTCAAAAGCAGAAGGCCGACTTGTACCGATCGATGCTTCTGATCCACTTAGCCACAAACAGCTTGTAGAACAAGAGGCAGTGCGCATCGTGCGTCGCCGCGGAGATCTGATTATCACCGAAACAAAGCATGGTTTCATCTGCGCAAATAGTGGAATTGATTTATCGAATATTGAACGCGGCTATGCGGCGCTATTACCGATTGATAGCGACAAATCTGCCAGACGAATTCGCGACATAATTCGCGTCAAACACGGAGTTAATGTCGGCGTCATTGTCAGCGATACTTTTGGTCGACCTTGGCGCAAAGGTCTGACCGATGTCGCTATCGGCATCGCTGGTGTTGCCGGAGTCGTCGATCTGCGTGGCACACCCGATTCATTGGGTCGCATTATGCAAGTCACCGAAGTTGCAGTTGCTGACGAACTTGCCAGTGCTGCCGAACTCGTGATGGGTAAATCGTCTGGCATACCTGTGGCAGTAATTCGAGGTGTTGATGCTGATTGGTTTCGCGATTCGAAGATCAGCGAACTTGTGCGACCGCCACAAGAAGACCTGTTTCGCTAAACGTTTCGCCCCAATAATTCGCTAACCCCAGTTTCAAGCGCTGTCCATGGCGACCAACCAAGTTGAATTCTGGCCCTTGTCGTATTTACAGCATTGCGTTGCAGATCTCCATGTCGCGCCGACTCGTATGATTCTTGCAAAGTCGTATCACGACCAACTAGCTGCCACAGATCTTTGATATTTGTTTGCACGCCAGTACCAACGTTGATTACGAGTCCGCCACCTTTATTCATTGAGCGCGCTAGCGCATCGACGGCATCGTCAATAAACAAGAAATCTCTGGTCTGACGTCCATTGCCGCAAATTATCGGCGCACTTTGATTAACTACGGCGTTGGCAAACGCGGCGACTACACCATCTGTCGGGCGTTGTCTTGAACCGTAAACATTTGTCATTGCCAATGCGGTGAACTCGACGTCGTAACTTTCGCGGTAAACAGTCAACAAATCGACAAGAGTATTGGCCATCACGTGGGCCACACCCATCGGTTCTGACTTACGACCTTCTTTGACGGGCAATTGGCGCGCCGGCACTTCGCCGTAAAGCAAGCCTGCAGGAAGTGCAACGACAACTTTTTTTACCGCAAAGCGTCGTGCAGCCTCGAGCACAGACAGCAACAATGTCGCCGAGCGCAACATCTCGTTGGTTCTAGTTGCACCAGTTGGCAAAAGCGCGAGATGATAAATAACTGTTGGTCGACGCAGCGCAATTAAATCTGAAAACTCTGGCGCCGAAACATCGAGGTGATGAAACCGCAAAGTGCCACCTGACGCACGAGCCGTGCTTAGGTTGGCAAGCGAGCCAACCGAGAGGTCATCAACAACTTCGACACTTTGCCCATCAGCCAACAACCGATCAACTAGATGTGAACCAATAAAACCTGCACCACCGCAAACAAGCACGCCGTTAACTTGTGCCATCAAATTTTCTCAGTTGGCATCAGGGACTTTCGCATCACGCAATACTGCGCCAGATGCAACCTCACCGTCAACACCGATGAGACACCCACTCACCTGGGCAAATGAGCCAACATGGCCCATGACTGCACTATTGATAACAACCGCATTGTCATCAATCGTGGCACCATCGAGTAAAACCGAGTCGATGATTTGAGCATTTTCGCCCACTTTGCACCCTCGCCCGACAACACTTTGTGTGATCGTCGCCGACTTTGCTATTTGCCCATCAGAACAAACCGCTTCAACTTTGTGAATACTTTTGCGCTGCAACAGATCAATATTCGCCCGAACATAAGAGTCGGGGCGCCCCGCATCAATCCAGTAGTCGCTTGTTGCAAAACCAAATAGTTGACCTTCTTTGACAATCTCAGGAAACGTCTCGCGTTCGATTGACATTGGTGCAACACCTGGCATGCGGTCAAGTGCAGATGATTCGAAGATGTATGTTCCGCCATTGACATTGCGCGAAGTTGTCTGACCTGGTGACGGCTTTTCGACAAAACGAAGCACTCGCCCTTGCGAATCTGTTTCTACAACACCGTATTGAGAAGGGTCGTCAACTGGCGTCAAATGAATTGTCGCTTGTGCTTTTGTCGATTTATGAAAAGCAACCAACGCTGAGACATCCAGATCTGTCAGCACGTCACCATTTGCAACAAGAAATGTTTCACCACGCTTGTGAATATCGGCATGTCGCGCGGCAAAACCAATTGCGCCTGCAGTATCAAGCGGTCGATCTTCAACTGCGTAAGTAAGTTTCACGCCCGCACAAATGTTTGACGGAAACGCATTCAAAAACGGCTCTGGTTTAAAACCCAATGACAGCACCGCATCGGTTACGCCGCCACGTGCAAGTGACGCCATGAGTCGTTCGAGCAACGGCAAATTCGCAATCGGAAGCAAAGGCTTTGGTGTCGCCAACGTCAACGGTCGCAACCTAGTGCCAAAACCACCAACTAGCACGACTGCGTGCACTTGTCGATCTACTCCAATTTTTTGGCGTTAACCGGTAATCAACGGATCGAGATCTGTGATTGTGACCGGCTGTGGAACATCGGCATCTTTGACGACAAACGCCAAAGTAATCGCCATGCCATTGCCGGTGAGACGCACATTGCCAAGATCAGCTATCGAAATTTTTGGCGACGAAACTTTTGAATCCCAGACAACGACTTGCAAACTGGCGTTTTTGTCGCCACATTTCGTGTCACCCTCAGTTATTTTCTCGCCGTTGTTTATCGATTCAGGAAACTCAATCGAATCGTTGGTTACTTTCAACCCATAAAGTTCAAAAAATGTTTCTAGTTTGGCGCGTCGCTCACCCGACAAAACTTGTGGCTCCCAGCGCACGACACCAGCAGACTCGATGAATGCACCGGGTTTAACAGTCGCGATGTCGGCAAGGTCACTTGCTGCTGGCAGATTGTCTATAAAGGCATCGCACTTGTAGATGCCAAACGCCGTGTAATAGCTCTGTGTTGCAGTGTCAAGGGCGCTAACTCTTTCTTGGCTTTGACGTGCGTAAGCAATAAGCCCGACACCGAGCACGCAGACAACGAAGATGACCGTCGGAAACAACGACCCACCCTGCACGCGAACCTTGCGGCCTTTGCGGTTTTTGCTTGCTTGAGCCAGGCGGGCGATTTTTTTCGCTGAAGATGAGGTAGCCACGAACAAGAAATGCTACAGGCTTATCGCATGTACAAGGCTTCGTAACGCTGCGCAACAGATTGGGCAGATGCGTGGCCTTCAACCCATTTTCGCCCGCTCGCCCCCATTTCTTCTAGAGATTTGCGATCGCTGATCATTGCGGCAATCGCCGATACGAACGCCTCTTGATTGTCGGGCTCAACGCACACACCAGCATTTGCCGCGGCCAAAATACGAGGTACCTCGGTATCTAAGTCGATCGCCGCACAAATTGGTCGACCAGCGGCAAGTATCGAATAAGTCTTTGACGGCACGCTCACCGAACCAAGACCGCGACGCAATGGAACTACATGTAAGTCACCCGTCGCCAAAACTTCGCTCAACCTAGATACATCTTGATAGTCGCCGAACTTGACATTGCTCAACGTCTGCGCTTTTGCTTCGAGTGATTTTCTTGCGGCGCCTTCGCCGTTGATGACGAACACAACATCTGGCAGCACTCGAGCGGCTTCAATCAAAAGTTCAAGTGATTGCGAAAAACCTACATTGCCCGCGTACATCACGACTAACGACTCATCGATGCCAAGTTCGCGGCGATAGTTAGTGAGTCTTGACATCGGCACAATCGCTTGGGTGTCAACAAAGTTAGGAATCACCTTGATGCGTTTGTGAAATTTTTGATCGAGTTTGCGTTGAACATTGTTGGCCAAATCGTCTGATAACAAGACGACCGAATCAGAACGTTGATAGCTAATGCGCTCGAGCCACGAGGCTGCTGCGATCACCCGTTGATTTGAAATCGCACCTGTTTCGACAGCCGCATCTGGGAAGACATCTTGAATATTGAAAACGAGTTTGCCTCCACGAAATAATTTCGTATGCCAGCCGATTAAGCCCAGCGTCAACGGCGGCGACATTGCCAACACGCCATCAACTCGACGCCAAAAGCCACCGGCGAATAACGCACGCACACCAACGAAATAGCTGAACAGAATGAAACCAATTGCCCGACGAAGCAGATTACTTTTTGTCTGACCTGCAAATGGTTGCACGCGACTAATTGAGCCCCAGTTTGTTTTTTCAACTCGCCAAAGTGCACCAGCCCATTTGGTTTCGACTTGATGTTTTCGATACCACGGCAACGAGGTGACGACATGCAGTTCGTGTCCGCGCGCTGCAAGCTCGTGAACGATTCGTGTCATCACCACCCCAGTCGGAGCCATATCTGGCTCAAAGTGTGGACAAAGAACAATTAGTCGTAGTTTTTTTGACTTTGACATCAGATAGCCGTCCGATAAATCTGAGCCAAATCTTTTCCTGAATTAGAAACCGAAAAGTGTGCGGCACGAATTCTGCCGGCGGCAATTAACGAGTCGCGCCGAGACACCAAAGTGTCAAGCGCACTTGCCCATAGGTTCGAATCGAGCGGCAAAACTATGCCGGCATCACCAACAATTTCAGGCAGCGCAGCGCAATTGCTCGAAATTACCGGCGTCTCGAGTTGCATTGCTTCAATAACTGGGGCGCCAAAACCTTCGTACAAACTTGGAAACACCATCGCCTTGGCCAGTTTTAATAGTCCATCTCGGTCATGATCAGTAACTCGGTCAAGCCGAATCACGCGGTCATCGAGGTTCAATCGGCGAACTTCGCGCATGAAGTCAACTTCGCCACGACCTTTGCCGCCGGCACACACCAAAACAAGATTTTTATCAACCCAGTGAGTTTTCATCAGTTGCAGCAAAAACTTATGATTTTTATGGGGGTGTGTAACCGCTGGCAAAAACAAAACGTCTTTGTGTTCAAGTCGCAATCGTTGACGCAATTCTTGCTCGCTTGTGGCCGCCTTTCCGAGTTGTTCGTTGATGCCGTGACGCACGACTTTGACTTTGGCTGGCGAGATCGCAAACTCGGTAATCAACTTCTGGCGCACATATTCGCTCGGCGTGCTAACAAGTGATGCTCTGGCTATCGAACGCGGCACAACTTTGCGCAAGTAACTTAAGCGAACACGACTGAAGTTTTCTGGAAACGAGAGATATTGCACATCGTGAATCGTCAGCACGGTGCGACGGCCAGCAAAAAATGGCATCGTGCCACCACCGTGGTGCATCAAGTCGAACTTTCGTGCTTTAACGGCTAACCAAGTTTGCTCTAACAAAATTCGCAGCACGCGCATACCACGATGGTTTGGCGCTTCAACGAACTTATAGTTTTTTGCGAGATCCTCGTGATTCTGTGTAAACCCGGGTTGCACGAACAGCGTCACATCAAACTCGTTGTTGTTGATCTCATGCAAACCAGTTAGTTGGCGAAGCAAATACTCTTGCGAGCCACCCACTTGACCTGAGCGGAGCCACAATAAATTGACACCAACACGAACGCTCATCGAATAACCTGCTCATAAACATCTGCGGTCTTTGCTGCAGTTGCCTGCCAAGTCATCTCACTTGCGCGCGCAAGACCAAGTCGCGACAGTTCAGATTTATGACTCAATGCCTGCAAAACACCCGAAGCAATACTTGAAACATCTAGTGGGTCAACCAAGACGGCCGCATTACCCGCTACTTCTTGGGTTGACGATCCTTTGCTTGTCACAACGGGAGTGCCGTAACTCATTGCTTCAAGAATTGGCAAACCGAAACCTTCCATCAAGGACGGATAGCAAAGCACTTCTGCCGATGCATACATGGCCCCGAGATCACTGGGTTGTACGAACCCAGCAAAGCGCACTCGAGATTTAAACTGACTCGAAATTTCTGCACTGTCAGTCACGTCACCCCAACCTGTTGCACCCACGACAACGAGTTCAGGCACTGAATCGCCGAGAGTTTCGAGTGCAGTGATCAACCGCGATAAATTTTTGCGAGGTTCGAGCGTGCCGACGAAAAGCAAAAAACTATCTGGCAAGTTGTATCGGGTTTTAATTTGATCACGGGTGGTCATCACGATTGGCGCATTGACTCCCAATGGCACATGGCTAAGTCGATCACGCGAGAAACCAAACTCGCTGCAATCTTCGAGCGTCGACTGCGAAGAGCAAAGCAGCATGTCGGCGCGCTTCAACAAAATTTTAAGACTGCGCCTGAACACGGCGTTACCACGGCGACTAAAAAACTGTGGGTACTTCAAAAATGCCAGATCGTGAATCGTCGCCACCAACTTCGCATTTGTCGCAAAGGGAATAATCGACGTGCAATGCAGCAAGTCAACTTTGCCGGTTGCACTTTCAACTTTTGGCCAGCCAAATCGCATCGATGCCTCATAAAGTGCTGGCCCGCTTAAGGCGAGTTGTCGAATATTTATCGGCGGCTGATAAGCACCTTGAGGCCCTGCGCTATGACGACCCGCGAACCCGACAAGTTCAATATCGCGACGCAAGCTTGGCAACACTCGCGCCACTTCGATCGCCGCGGTCGCAGTACCCCCGGGTACGCGATGCCAGCACTGTTCCAAAGAATAGGCCACACGCATTGCATCCATTCTGCCTATTTTGCTCGCACTTGGTTGATAATTGGCGCAAAGCCTTTGCAACGCAAGACGACTACGGCGCAGGGCTTTGGGTCGTACGATGTATTTAGCAGTATGAGCGAAAAAACTTCGTCGCCAACATTTTGGAAGAGTCGCACTGTATTAGTCACGGGCGGTAACGGATTTCTCGGACGCAATGTCGTCGACGCATTTAAAAGTGCCGGCGCAACGGTAATCGCGCCAACTCACAAGCAAGCTGACCTCACTTTGCCTGGTGTTGCACTCGAACTTTTCAAAAAACACAAGCCAAGTCACGTTGTACATTTAGCCGCACGAGTCGGCGGCATTGGCTACAACCAAGTTGCGCCCGCGCCGCTGTATCTCGACAATTTATTGATGGGTACGCACACAATCGAAGCTGCGCGAGTCGCTGGCGTTGAAAAAACTGTTTTGCTCGGCACTGTTTGCAGTTACCCGAAGTTCACGCCGGTGCCGTTTCGCGAAGAGTCAATTTGGGATGGCTACCCCGAAGAAACAAATGCCCCATACGGCATTGCCAAAAAAGCACTGTTGGTTCACGCTCAAGTAAACGCCCAACAATATGGTCAAAAGTTTGCATTTTTGATTCCGACAAATTTGTTTGGTCCTGGCGACAAATTTCATCCCGATGTTTCACACGTCATACCTGCGCTGATTAAAAAATGTGTCGAGGCCAAAGAACAAGGCCTTGAAAAAATCGATGTCTGGGGCACTGGCTCTGCCAGCCGAGACTATCTATATGTCAAAGATGCGGCGCGCGCAATATTGCTCGCCAGCGAAATGCACGAATCGACAGAGCCACTCAATTTAGGAAACAACCGTGAGATCACAATTCGCGAAACTGCAGAAACCATCGCTCGAATTGTTGGCTTTGCGGGCGAACTCGTTTGGGACTCATCACGCCCAGACGGACAACCTCGTCGCCGAGTTGACGCATCTCGCGCCGAACGTGAACTGGGCTGGCATGCTTCAACTGATTTCGAAGAGGGTCTGCATCAAACCGTGAAATGGTTTCTTGCAAATCGCCAAGAAGCCCTAACTCTGCACGCTTAATCTCGTGAGTTTTCCTCCTCCGCAACTTCCGCCTCCGTTGCCACGTGCGACGCAATCAGCCCCGCAAGTACCAAACCCACCACGACGCTCAGGCCGCCAGAGGCGACCAAACTTTGGGCGCTCAGACAACAAGACCACTGTTACAAACGCAATCGTGTCGATCAATGTCGGTCTATATCTATGGATGACACTGGCTGGCTTCAATCGAACATCAATCAATTTTGTAATTTCGCGACAGTTTTTGGAGCAAGGCGAATGGTGGCGGCTTATCAGTTGCGGCTTCGTGCACTTTGGTATTTTCCATATTGCGATGAACATGCTTTTGGCATTTCAACTCGGTCAGTTATTAGAACAACGAATGGGTTCATTACGTTTTGGGTTGCTATACATCACTTCGCTACTTGGCGGATCGGTTGGCGCGCTACTGCTAAGCCCCGACGCGATCACAGGCGGTGCATCTGGTGCCGTGTTTGGTCTGATGGCAGCAGCAGTCATTGGTCTTAGACACGACCGAATCAACCCGCTGCGAACTGCCATCGGCACGACCTTGGTTCTGAACATTGTGATCACTCTCGTGATACCCGGTATCTCAGTTGGCGGACACTTTGGCGGTGCAATCACTGGTGCGATTTGCAGTTTGTTCTTGTTGAACCCAAGTAGAAAAACCATCTCGCGACTATTTGAAGTCGTCGGGCCAATGGCAATCGGCGTCGGGCTGATTTATCTGGCAGTTAGTTTCGTAAACGCATAACACCCACTAGTTACTCTGAGCGCATGCTCCACACAATTACACATCTATCAGATGTGCCACGCGCACAACTCGACCCAATCACAACGCCAACCGAAAAACTCAGCGTGTTCGCGCTCGCACTTTCACGACCTCTGCGCAACGAGACAATTGCACTTTGCTGTGACCATCAACAGCGAGGCCTCGGCATCTTTGCCTTTGACTCAAAACTAAAGCTCACGCAAATAATTGATCGCATCATCGGTGCGGCAATAAATCTTGACTCGATTGCCACAATTTGTCTGCTGAGCTCACGGCGAGGTGCCAGTCGAGATGCCACCGACTCGTCACAGTTTTTTATGGCCAAAAACCGATGTCAAGATGCTGGTTTAGAACTCACCAATTGGTTTCTGGTTGCCAATGGTGGCACTTGTGCGTTGAGTTAACTGTGGCAACCGCAGCCAGAGCCACACCCGCCCATTTTCGGCGCAGGCATTGCTGGTGCAGTCGAACCATTGTTGCCGCCGCCAACTGAAGCAAACACCGAAAGTAGCCGTACAGCATTTTCATGACCCTGCGGGCACTTTGCCGGATCATTGGCAGCAGACATTGCGCGACGCTCTTCGAATACTTCTTCGCATGTGCGACAACGAAACTCATACATCGGCATGGTGTGCAGTCTAGATGTTGCTGCTCAACCGTCGCTAGAGCGATAAATGCGTGAAATTTAATGATTAAATTAAGTGTGTTCTCGGCCCAATCGTCAACGATTCAAACCTCGCCAACCACAACTGTTGAACAACAGACTGAACACGTCACACAGACCGGCAAGCCTCTTGTCGCCCACATTGTCAAAACTGATAAAGACGAATCAGCAGCCGCCAAAGTTTTAGAGGCACGCATCAACGGCACACCATTAGAAGCATTATGCGGCCATGTTTGGGTGCCGTCACGAGACCCAAAGCAATTGCCGATGTGTCAAGCGTGCAAAGAAATTTACGAAATGTACCGAGGCTTCAACGACAAGTTAAACGAACAGCCAGCCGAATAGCGCACAGTAAATGCCCGATGTCAACTCTCTAATTTCGTTTGCAATCGCATCTGTGGCATTGCTCGTGATTCCGGGGCCTGCAGTTATCTACATCATCAACCGAAGTGTCGCCAGTGGTCGATCAATTGGCTTGGCTTCGGTACTTGGTCTTGAACTTGGCACGTTTATGCACGTGCTGGCAGCGACAGTTGGGCTCTCGGCAATTTTGGCAACTTCACAGAGTGCTTTCAACATCGTTAAATATCTTGGTGCGTCATATTTGGTGCTTATCGGCTTGCGAACTATTTTGCGCCAACCTCAAACGATGAACGCAGCGACAGGTTCGATCACAAAAACTCAGGCATTTCGTCAAGGTTTTGTCATCAACACACTGAACCCAAAAATTGCATTATTTTTTCTTTCGTTTCTACCGCAATTTATTGATCCGAATAAAGCCTCAAATGCGTTGCAGTCTTTGCTGCTCGGCGCGGTCTTTGTGACGTGTGGTTTTATTACAGATGGCATCTATGCGCTTACTGCGAGTTCGCTACGTGAAACTTTGCTCAAAGGCAAAGCATTGCCGTTTATTCAGCGATATGTGGCGGGTGTCGTGTTTGTTCTGCTTGGTGTCATGGCTGCATCAGCGAAAATCTCTTGAACTAACACCTCGAGTAGCAATTTTTAGCTCGCTCAGATGCTCGGCGATGATGTTGACCACGCCTTGCGAAGACTCAATTCTTCCGCGCACAAGAAGAGCCGAAGCATTGATCGCCTCATGGCGAAATCTCTTGAAGCAGCCTTGTGAAACTACGACGTTGATCAAACCTGTTTCGTCTTCGAGGCTGAAAAAAGTTACGCCTCGCGAAGTTGATGGCCGTTGACGATGAGTGATCACCCCGCCGACAAATATTTTTGAACCGTTCTCAACTTTTAGCAGTTCGCTGGCCACAACAACACCGAGTTGGCTCAACTGATTGCGCACAAAGTGAGTTGGATGGCCATCAATAGAAATGCCAGTCGACCAAAGATCACAGATCGATTTTTCGATCGGCTGCATGCCGGGTAATTGTGGTGAATCACCGCCAGTTGTCACGCCTGCCAATCGTTCGGGTCGACTTTGAATAACTGCGCCTGCTGACCAGAGTGCATCTCTGCGGGATATTTCAAAACATTGCGAATATGCGCCCGCTGTTGCCAAGGTTTCGATCTGCGACAAACTGATTTGAGGCACGCGACGAACGAGGTCTTCCATGCTCGTAAACGGTCGGGCTGCTTCGATGCTTTTTGCAAGGTCATCACCGATGCCACGCACACTAGAAATGCCAAGGCGCAATGCAAAACCGCCTGCTGAATTGTCGCAAGGTTCTAAAGTCGCCTTGGCTTTTGAAGCGTTTATATCTGGGCTCAAAACGACAACGCCATGTCGTTGCGCATCTTGCACAAGAGAATGTGGCGACCAAAAACCCATCGGCTGAGCATTTAGCAACGCGGCATAAAACGCCGTTGGTTCGTGAAACTTAATGTAAGAAGACGCATAGACAAGGTAAGCAAACGAAACTGAGTGACTCTCAGGAAACCCATAGTTGGCGAACGCCTGCATCTTTTCAAAAATTTCGTCGGCGACCGCACCGATAATTTTGTTTTGTGCCATGCCGTCGTAAAGTCGCTGACGAAGCCGTTGCATGCGAGCATGCGAACGTTTTGAACCCATTGCCTGGCGCAACTCATCTGCTTGGTTGGGTGTGAAGTCGGCAATGTCAATTGCCATTTGCATCAATTGCTCTTGAAACAACGGCACGCCCAATGTTTTGCCCAAACTGTTTTCTAAAAGTGGATGCAAATATGTGACTGGCTCTTCGCCGTTGCGCCGACGAATGTATGGATGAACCGAACCACCTTGAA
>JANRBC010000149.1 GCA_030727685.1 Ilumatobacteraceae bacterium | reverse complement strand
ACACCAAGTTTGGCTGCTGCAGTCGCGGCAGCTAGCGCGTTCATTACATTGAAATAACCGCCCATCAATGAATCGATCTTCTGGCCCTGCCAATGAAACGAAATCTTGGATGCATCTGCGTGAATATCTTTTGCGTCTGACATACCGAATGATTCGCACCGAACTTCTTTGTCTTTTGAAATCACGTCGAGCAGCAATGACCCGTGGACATCATCGCGATTGATGACGCACAGATTTGTGAATAGCCTTGTGAAGAGCCGGGCCTTAGCGGCGAAATAGTCTTCGATCGACTTATGAAAATCAAGGTGGTCTTGACCAAGATTTGTGAACACTGCGGCCTTAAACAACGTGCCTTCGACACGACCAAGAGCTAGTGCGTGAGAAGAAACTTCCATTACGACTGCTTTGCTGCCTCGATTTAATTCTTCTGCCAAAAATCGCTGTAAATCTGTTGACTCTGGAGTCGTCCTAGTGCCAGTGAGCGTGCCGAGCACCGATGTTGGCCAGCCGTGCTGTCGCAAAATTGACGCCAACAGATGCGCGGTCGTCGTCTTGCCATTTGTTCCAGTGATGCCAATTACATTCAATTTTTCACTGGGACGATTGAACAATTCTGCAGCGAGATATCCCATTGTCGAGCGCACATCGCTGACAACTACTTGTGTTATATCTACCTCAACACGTCGCTCAACGAGAATCGCTGCAGCACCATTTGCTGCCGCAACTTTCGCAAAATTGTGGCCGTCGACGTTCTCACCCACGATGCAGCAAAACAAAACACCGTTTGAGACCTTCGAAGAATCATGCGTAATATCTAAAACTCTTACTTTTGCATCACCAATAATTTGATTAATGGCAATTTCAGATGTACTTGCCAGTAGTTCATCTAACTGGCGTTCCAAGCTGACCGACATCTCAGTGGCTCGGTCCGAGTTCTGCAGGACGCGAACCGACGCACCCTAAATCATCGCCTTCGGGGCGAATGTTCAACTCGTTTACCAACACTTGACCGATGCGCGCGAATACCGGTGCCGCGGCGGTGCCACCGAATCGATCATTTGAATACGGATCTGGTTCATCAATCGAAACCAGAACTGTCATGCGTGGGTTGTTTGCCGGAAGGAAGCCAACGAAGGATGCGAAGTACGTTCTGGCGCCTTCATCATTCGTATAAGTGCCGTTTTCTTGCAACTTGTAAGCCGTACCAGTTTTGCCAGCGACACTTAACCCAGGCATTTTTGCCAACTTGCCGGTGCCGTAGCAAACCACATCGGTCATAAGCGATGTCATTATTTGTGCAGTAGATGCTGAAAGAACTTGACGAGTCGCTGAAGCAGGAGTTGAAGTCGTGATGCCCTCTTTGTCGGTTGTCTTAAGCACCATTTTTGGTGCGACATAAATGCCGTTGTTTGCGACGACATTTACCGCGGCTGCAAGTTGCAACGCAGAAGATGTGTAGCCATAACCGTAAGAGAACGAGAACTTTTCGGTGCCCTGCCATTTGGATACTGGCCGCAACGAACCGCGAGATTCGCCCGGATACTCGACGGCTGTCTTAGTGCCAAACCCAAACAGTTTCAGATAATCGTGATTCTTTTTTGTGTCGAGAGTTCTCGAAATTTGAATCGTGCCGATATTCGACGAGTCGACAAAGATTTTGCGTACCGACATATCTTCGAGCCCATGGGGATATGCGTCTGTCACTTTGTATTCCCATTGAGTGCCTTTGTCGAACACTTGATAGCCAGGAACACTGAAGCTTGAAGCAGTATTTACAGCGCCCTCATTGATTGCCGCAGCAATGCTGAAAACTTTAGCCACAGATCCTGGCTCGTTTGCCTCGACTGATGAAAAGTTTCCGGATCGACTTGAATAGCTGCCATCTTCGTTGATACGAATATTCGACATCGCGTAAATCTCACCGGTTTTTGTATCCATAACAATGGCCGTGCCGCCACGAGCACCGAGACGCTCGACTTGTTGCTTGACGATACCGTCAACTTGAAACTGGATAGTTCGATCAATCGTCGTCGTCAACTGACCACCCGACGTCGACTCGAGAACCTCGCCTGAACCTGCAGCAATTGATTTTCCGCTGCTATTGACTTCTCTGACGATTCGACCGTCGACCCCAGCTAACAAGTCGTGATACTTAAGTTCAAGCCCCGAAATACCGACGCCGTCAATATCAGTGCGACCAATTACTGACTGCAAACTTGCGCTCGAAAGCGCACGTCCTGACTCGCGATATGAAGAAACACCCTTAAGCCCGAGAGTCAATATCGCGTCAGCAACTTCTTTTTCTGCCTGGCGGGCGATGTAAACGAAACTCGATTTCTTGTTTTGCAGTTTTGCTGCAAGTTCACTTTCGGCTTGTGGGTCAAGTTGCAACACACCTGCAACGACGTTTGCAACGCCGACCGGGTCAACAACCGACCGCGGATCAGCAAACACAGTACGAGTCGGTACGGGAAGTGCCAACTCGCGACCGTTGCGATCCAAAATTGAACCACGCTCTGCGCGCATGACTTGCACTCGAGTTCTCTGCGAGATACTCGCCTCGCGATAATCGCTAGCCCAAAGAGTTTGTAGAAGCGCTACACGAACACCGAGAAGTGAAAGCAAAATCGCCACGACCGTGAACATCGAGACGATGCGCCTGTGCATGTTTCCGCCCCGTAGATCTTTTGTGAAATAGTCTTTTGTCTTGGTCGTTGCCGAAGCGGCACGATATGAAATCTCGGAACTGCGCACACGGTTCGCGTCAATTCGGTTTTTAGAGCCAGCACGAGAACCGGCTCGACCACGACCCGCGACGGTACTCATGGCTTCACATTCTTGATGTTGCCAGAGACAAGATCTTCAAGCATTGGCGGATTCAATATCTCTTTGTCCATGTCGCCGGTTGCAGCAATTACGCTCGCCACAACATCTGCAGGAACTTCTTCAAACTCAGCCGATATACCCTGCCACATACCAAGCATCATCGCTTTTTCACGCAAATAGTCAGGTGCGCGAAGTTCGGCACGTCGCTGTCTCAGTTCGTCATAGTGAATGCGTGCAAGTCGTACTTCAGTACTGATTTTGTCTAGACGCAACTGCTGCTCGGCGATGACGGTTTGAAAGACAACGATCGAAGTCAAAACAAATGCGATCACGATTAGCGCGGATGTCACCCGCGAAAATCTCTTTCCAGGAACTGTCTCAACTAGCCGCAGGTCTGGACGCTCAGTCGGTCGCGAAGAAGATTTTGATTTACCGCGCGGCTGACGTGCTGGTTGCACTACAGAGCCTGCTGGTCGACGCATTCGCACTGGTGCCGGGCGCGATGCAAGTGCAGTTGCCATTTAGTTACCAACTCCGACGAGCGTTTTTTCAAGTACGCGCAGTCGCGCAGATTTTGCTCGACGGTTTAGTGTTTGTTCTTTGCTGGACGGATACTTAGGGGCTCGCACGCGACGCGTGCGTCGCTCGCCCGACTGTGATTCGTGCAAATACGGCGACGCTGTGGTTTGCACATTGAAGTCACGCTCTGACTCAGAAAATACGCGCTTTACGATGCGGTTTTCGCCTGAGTGGTATGTCAATACGGCTACTCGCCCACCCGATTTGGTCGTATCAATTGCAATCTGCAGTGCGCGCTCAAGAATCTCAAGCTCTTT
Organism: Ilumatobacteraceae bacterium; assembly: GCA_030727685.1. Lineage (GTDB taxonomy): Bacteria > Actinomycetota > Acidimicrobiia > Acidimicrobiales > Ilumatobacteraceae > BACL27. Next base: position 9,389 of record JANRBC010000149.1, on the reverse strand, counting down.
ATTCACTTCGATTCGAATCGCTTGAAAGGTTCGCTTGGCCGGATGCCCGCCCGTACGGCGAGCAGGTGCAGGTATCGCAGCTACGACCACTTCGGCGAGCTGTGAAGTTGTTGTTATCGGTCGAGCAGCAACGATCGCCTTGGCGATTCGACGAGCGAACTTTTCATCTGCGTTGTCTGCGATAAGCCGAGAGAGTTCTGACTCTTCATAACTGTTGACAACTTCGGCCGCGCTCAAAAGACTTCGTTGATCCATCCGCATATCTAGCGGACCGTCATGGCGATATGAAAACCCACGTTCAGCAACATCTAACTGCGGCGAAGAGACACCCAAGTCAAACAACGCGCCAGAAATTTGACCAATCGACATTTCGGCAAGAACTTCGCCAAGCGAATCAAACCGCACTCGACGAACCGTCAATCGACCCTTGAGAGTTGCGTCCTCAGCGATCATCTTTTCGGCATTGGCAATCGCAAATGCATCTTGGTCGAGGCCGAGAATTTGCAGTTTCGGGTAAGCGTTAAGTATCGCCACTGCGTGTCCACCAAGACCGAATGTCGCATCGACGATTATGCCCTCAGGCACAGAAGCGAAGCATTCAACAATTTCATCAACCATGACGGGAAGATGCGAACCTTCTTGCGGTTTTGGAGTCGTCATATATGTTGTGCAACTTGCAAACTGTCACTACTTAGTGGTGTCTCGTTATCTCGCTTATCAGCAGCCCCCCGGCCAACGGTGCCTCCGGGATTTCTCCCCGGATAGCGAAATGGAAAGCGGGCGGAGTTGGGGGCTATCCATTTTGTTAACCGGGAGACTGCTGATAAGCGAAACTTGTACAACTCGTGACAGTTGCGAAAAGTTTGTTGCTTGACCCCCTTTCGCTCTACTCGTTGCCGGCTAGTTCTTGTGTGCCAGAGTCGCTGATGCGCTGATGGCGCTCTGGGTCCCAAATTTCGACTCGGTCAAATGAGCCGCTAACAATCACACGTGAGTTAAGTTCGAGACCCGCGTATTCACGCAGTTTCTCGTCAACATTGATGCGGCCCTGCGCATCGACTGACACTTCAACCATGTTCGAGGACAACGCTCGCTGTTCTTTGCGATCCATTTCTCCACGGCGAACTTTTTCCATCGCATCGTTGGCCACGGCCAAAAAAGTCTCAGTTGTTAAGACATCCACGCACTTGTCTCGGCCAAGTGCCAAATAGCATTTCGGCTCGAACTTTGGTCGAAAAGCGGCAGGCAAGGCGATGCGACCCTTTGGGTCCAACTGTCGCTCATGCGCACCTACAAACACTGTTCCTCCGCCTTGTCCCAAAACCCCATTAATTACTGGGTTTTAGAGCTCCCTCTAAGTCCCTGCAGAGACTATATCCCCACTAGCCCCCACTGTCAAACATATTTCACCACTTTTCCCCACTTATTTTGGATATTTTTGGGCAGCCCAAAACAACGTGTATTGACTGGTTCAGCACCGGGCCCGTTGGCGGGCAAGACAGTGGTCTTGCTTAGGTTTTCTTAAATCTTGGCGGCAAGTTCGACAATTGCTTCGGCGATTTGGCTCAAACCGGCGACTTCTGCAACTGAGATGCGTGAAATCTCAGTTTCAAGCGAAACGCCTCTATTGCGCGACTGCAGTTCAACAACGTCAGTCAATAAATATCGTCGATAAAGATCTGGCGACCAGCGCTGGTGAACAACACACTGAAATCGAGCCATCTCGCGAGTGCGGCGCTGTGAAATGCCGACGACTTTTTCTCCATGCAAAGTCACTTCACCTGGCCCAAGACCGCCAAAGCAAACTAGATCAGACAGAGATGAACGCTCAAGACCACCGCGGTGCACACGCAGTTGATCTCTATCGGCAATCTCACACATTGCTAAAGCATCTGCCCAAAGTTCTCCGACCCACCACATAGATTCGCCAACGTCGTCTCGCCAAAGTTCGTCGTCTCGTGGCACAACAAAGTCGATCCACAAGTGCGCATCGGCCTGCAACACAACGACACCACCGCCGCTTCTGCGATGCACAACTGATATACCATCTTGCTGACACGACGTCTGATTAACGATGTCTAGGTTTTGCTTTGAGCCAAGAACGACCGCCGACTCACTTATCGAGGCTTGCCAAATCGCTCGCTCAGCGGGCAGTTCACGAGCGTGAACCGCTTCGGCAGAATCTCGTAAATGAATGAAACGCCACGAGCTCATAAATGCATCACTATCTTTTGAGCAAAAACCAAAAACTCGTTTTTACGAGGCGAACGCTAAGTATTGCTTCCACTCTTCTGGCACTCGACCTACAGAAACAGACACCCATGCAAGTTCGCGTGGAGTGTGTGGCTGGTTCGCCAAGGCCATACCTGCTTCTTGCGGAGTTCGATCACGCTTTTTCAAATTGCAGCCCCGACATGCGGCTGTCACGTTCTCCCACACATGCATTCCGCCGCGAGACCTCGGCATCACATGATCGATGCTGTCGGCATGAGCGCCGCAATATTGGCAGCGATGATTATCGCGAGCAAAAATCGCTCGTCGAGACATTGCAGTTCGACGGTGATATGGCACCTTGACGACGTACCGCAATCTGATGACTAGTGGTCCGGGCATAACGAAGGTCTCTGCCCTGATTTGCGTGCCGTCTTCTTCGATAATTTCGGCTTTGTCTGAAAGCACTAAACAAATTGCTCGACGCGCAGGAACGATCGAAAGCGGCTCGAAGGTTGCATTCAGGACAAGCGCACTTCTCATCGCAAATCTCTCAACCAATTTAAGTAGCTCAAAACGTCTCGAACCTCAATCTGGTGATTGTCGCCACCATATTGAGTTTGTTTACGAAAACGTATATATGACTGACTCGGTATGGGCAAATATGGTGATCGCCGCCACCAACCTCGCGGGACGAGGCGAAACAACTGAGATATCGCTACAAGCCAAAGACTTGGCCTTAGGGCAATCGCACAGACAATCGAGGCACCCGATTTCATGCTCGAAATTACGGCCATAAGTCAGTTAGGTTTTGGTTCTTTGGGCAGGCCGAGCACCATCTCACCAATGATGTTGCGTTGAACTTGTGAAGAGCCTGCATAAATAGTGCCTGCACGAGCATTTAAAAACGTCATCGCCCAACTCATCGAGCTATTTTTTGCGCCAGCCTCATCTGTTTGAAAAGTTGTCATCGGTTTGCGGCCCACGGGAACTAAGCCGTCAGCGCCGAGAATGTCCATGGCTAATTCTGTGACCGTCTTGTGATATTCGCTCCAATAAAGTTTTGAAATTGCCCCGTCCGGCCCAGGGTGGTGACCGGCGACGAACTTTGTCAAAGTGCGCATACCGAGATATCTCATGATCTGAACCTTCACGTAGCAGTCGCTCAATCGCTGGCGAATTCGTGGGTCGTTGGCGACACCGCGTTGTTGAGCCAAGTCGATCAACCGATCAATTTCGGCTTGATATTTGATTGAAAGAGTTGCTGCTGCTTCGCCACGCTCATAACCCAACAGCGACATCGCTACTGCCCAACCATTATTAATACCGCCAACGATGTTTTCTTTTGGACAAGTTACGTCTGTATAGAAAACTTCGTTGAATTCGCTCTCACCAGAAAGCATCTTGATTGGTCTGACTTCGATACCCGGCTGACGCATGTCAACCAGCATGAAAGAAATGCCTTTATGTTTTGGTGCGTCAGGATTAGTGCGTGCGAGCGTAAAAATATGAGTTGCATACTGCCCCGCCGAAGTCCAAATTTTTTGTCCGTTCAAAACAAATTGATCACCGTCAAGAGTTGCCTTCAAGCCAACATTGCCGAGATCTGAACCTGCATTTGGCTCGCTATACCCTTGACACCAAACATCTTGCCCCGAGATAATTCGCGGTAAGTAGTAGCGCTTTTGTTCTTCTGTTCCCCAGATCAACAATGTGTTGCCGAGCATCTGAATGCCGAATGTGTCATTGAATGAACCGGTCGGCACACCAGCGCGAGCAAACTCTTCGGCGACAATCACTTGTTCGAGTGCTGACAGACCTCCACCGCCGTATTCAACTGGCCAGCCAGGTGCAAGATATGGACTCGACGCCAGTATGTTTCGCCACTCGCCGACAAATTCTTCGACCGCTTTGCCTTCCATCGAGCCGATGCCTTGCCAATTAGATGGAAGTTTCTCGGCTAAGAATGCTTGTACTTTCTCGCGATATTCTTCGGCTTGAAGTTCGTAGACCGGTCTCATGTTTCACAGCCTAGATTGCGAGCCACTGCTGCCGCCCCTACGAGCGGCGAAAGCGGGCCAAGCCCTGCAGGACAAACCGAAAAACCCTGAACAAAGCCGATTTTGGCTGACCGGTCTAATTCGCTTTGTACTGATTCAAAAAAAGGTTTACCAAAGCCAAGAGCAACCGAGCCGGCAATAACGGCACTGCGTAAATCGACAGCAGCACCGACACTTACCAATGCACGTGCGACGAGTCGACCTGTTTCGGCGATCACCTGCGCACTTGCTTGCGCCGCTGGTTTGCCGGTTATCGCCTCAATCGACCGACCTGACGCGTGAGCCTCGAGGCAACCGTGCGAACCGCACGCACAAAGCCTGCCATCGGGAACGACAATCACGTGGCCGATGTGTCCGGCATTGCCGCTTCGACCGTCAAGAACTTTGCCTTGCGAAATTATTCCGCCGCCAACACCCGTAGATACAACCATGCCAATTACATCGGTCTGGCCGGCGACTGCCCCGCACCAAACTTCACCCTGCACGAGCGCTTTGGCGTCGCCGTCTATATATACGGGCAACTGAACTAACTCTTGCAATTTTGCTCGCAACGGAAAATCACGCCACTCAGGAATATGAAGTGTCGATACGAGTTCACCGTGTGGCGCCATGGGCCCACCGCAACCAACGCCGCAAGCAATGAGACCGACGTTTGAGATAGCGATTTGCTCTCTAATCAACTCTTGCAGCGCCTGCCAGACATTCACTTGGGGCGTTAGCGCTCGCCCATGCGACAAAACTTCGCCTGTTGTTGAGACTACGCCGACCGAAAGTTTGGTACCACCAATATCAACTGCAAGATAGCCGCGCTGACTCACGCGAATTCTTTACCGTTCGCGCGTGAATTTTTCGCGCATGCGCTGCGCGTTGGCGCGTTGAGCGCGCAGTGATTCGGCGACATCGCGAATGCCAACTTTTGACATCGCGCGCAACTGACGCTCGACGATTAATGCACAACCCAACATGGCCAAGAAACCAGCGAAAGCAAATAGAAAATGAAACTGCAAACCAACAATTGTTAGCCCGAGAGATACAGCGATACCGACCCCAGCCCACCACGCAGTGCGTGCCGAATGGCGATACAAGCCCTTTGATGAAACTGCTTGGGCAAATTTTTCGTCTGTCTTGAGATCTTGCTCAATCTGTCGAAGAATTTGTTGCTCGTTATCTGATAATGGCAAGGTGCCTCCGATTAGAGAATCGCTTTTTAAATCTTCTCACGATTGTAGGCATTACGCAAGACAAAATTATTTCTGGTCTAAATCGCTCGGCCCCCACTTGGATGTTCCTGGTTTGCGCTTGTTATTTAGTGAACTTGCAGGCTTGATCGAGGCATCACCAAATTTGTGCCGAATGTCATCAACCGCTGATGTCGTCGAACTCCATGCTTCGTCGAGTTCATTGGCTGTGGATGCTTCGGCTGTCTCGCCAAACAAACTCAGTTGCATTTCGGGGGCCACCAGATTTCGTGCACTAATACCCAATAGCCGAACCCCTGCCGATATATCTACCTCCCTCAACAATGGCTCAATCAGTCGCATCATCGCCTGTGCTGTCGTAACCGGAAATTCAACACTTGCTGCACGAGTAATAATCCGAAAATCAGAAAACTTAAGTTTTAAAGAGATCGTTCGCGCGCCGACACCAGCACTACGACATCGAGCCGATACAGCGTCTGCAAGCCGCAGCAACTGATCGTGTGCGACGTCAAAGTCTTTGATATCAGTTGAAAATGTTTCTTCGTGCCCAATCGATTTTGCATCGCGGTCTGGCTCGACAACTCTCTCATCGAGACCCTGCGAGAGGTCAAACAAATGTTGACCGAGAGACCCGCCGAGAACATTGATCAAAATCTTGCGATCAAATTTCGCAAGATCACCAACCGTCTTGATTGAAAGCGCCGAAAGCTTCTCGAGTGTGACCGGGCCAACCCCCCACAATGACTCGACTGCCAGAGGATGAAGGAACTCAAGTTCGCTACCTGCCAGAACCTCAAAGACCCCGTAACCCGGCTTTACCCCTTCGCGAGAAGCACGAGGCTTTGCCACAACCGAAGCCAACTTTGCTAAAAATTTATTCGGTGCGACACCGACACTGCATGTCAGTTCGGTTTGCTCTTTGACGCGAGAACGAATTTCTTCACCAATCTTGACTCCATCGCCCAACAAACGTCGCGCGCCGGTGACATCTAAAAATGCCTCGTCAAGAGAAAGGCCCTCGACGAGCGGTGTGATCGTATGAAAAATCTCGAATACTTCTGCACTTACGTCTGAATAAAGATCATGGTCTCCCGGCAAAAAAATTGCTTGAGGGCAGAGTCGCTTTGCCTGCGCCGAAGACATTGCCGAAAAAACACCGAACCTTCGGGCTTCGTAAGACGCAGCCGCGACAACACCACGAGCACCATCCCCACCAACGACCACCGGCAAGCCTCGTAGCTTTGGATTTCTGCGCAATTCGACAGCAACATAAAACATGTCCATATCGACATGCAGAATCGTTTTACCCGTCGTTGGTTGCCGAGTCTCCACGAGTCAAACGCTAGTCATAAACTCTTAACCATGAGCCAACAGGATCGTCGTCTTTCGGCGCTGCCTTCAGTTTTGGCGCGCGTAGTTGCTTTTGTTTCAATTGGTGTTGCGGGTGTCGCGGGTGCACTAATTGGTTTTACTCTTGTCGATCTGCAGTGCGAAGGTGCCTGCGATGTACCAAATTCAATTGGATTAATTCTCGGTGCGGTCACCGGAGCATTCGGCATGGGTGTCGTTGCGGTTTTGGTTTTACGCGCAACTGGCGAATGGAAAGAACTCGAGGATCAAAAGTGAGCAAAACTCACGGAGATGAACTATCTCGAGAGCTACTCGAATTTTGCAAAACCTTGGCAGACACAGGTGGCAGAAAAGCCTTAGCCGGTCGGCTCGCAGGTCTTAGTCAAGTTGAGACAAAGTCAACCAGCACGGACATGGTCACCGAATTTGATCGTGCAACCGAAAAATACATTGTCGACGAGATACGTCGTCTGCGACCAAAAGACTCGATCATCGGCGAAGAAGGCGCTTGTGTTGTCGGCACGAGTGGTGTCACTTGGTGCATCGACCCAATTGATGGAACAACAAATTTTCTCTATGCGCTGCCCGGTTGGAGCGTCTCAATCGGTGTAAGCGACGAAAACGGACCGCTAGTCGGGGTCGTCTACATACCCGCGCTCGATGAGATGTTTCACGCAGTACGAAACCAAGGTGCATTTTTAAACAACAAGCAAATTTTCTGCAATGACATCAGCGATCTTTCAAAGGCACTCGTTTGCACAGGCTTCAGCTATTTGCCAGAAAATCGAACAATTCAATCTCGACGAGTGGCAAAATTTATTCACCAAGTTCGCGACATTCGACGCTTTGGTGCAGCCAGTATCGACATTTGTTTTGTCGCCTGTGGCAGGCTCGACGCCTATTTTGAAGAAAACTTATACCAATGGGATATCGCAGCCGCTGAACTGATTGCAATTGAATCTGGTGCAAGGTCGGGAAACTTTTCAGGTGGTAGTTCTACCCCAAAAGAATTTATGGTCACGTGTCCCGCCATGTTCGACAAACTCAGCAAGCTAGTAATCGCCAGTTCTTCGAAAGACTAAGACTTCAATCATGGGCGTAGTAATCGCAATCGACGCCGGCACAACTGGTGTCAGATCTCGTGTTTTGCGCGCGACGGGTATGTCTGAAATAAGTTCGTATCGCGAATTTACGCAGCACTTTCCGCAACCTGGTTGGGTTGAGCATGATGCCGAAGAAATATGGCAAGCAGTTTTGACGACTCTGCAAGACGTTGTCACTCAGTTGAATGAACCAGTCGTTGCGATCGGCATAACCAACCAGCGCGAGACTGTCGTTGCGTGGAGCCAAAAAACCGGCAAGCCGTATGGCACCGCGATTGTTTGGCAAGACCGCCGCACCGCTAGTCGTTGCGCACAACTCGCCGAGCATCTACAAGTCGTTAGGCAACAAACCGGCCTGGTTCTAGACCCATATTTTTCGGGCACAAAATTTGAGTGGTTGATCAAAAATCGTGAGATAAAAGTCGACCAAGATCTGTGTCTTGGCACAATCGACTCGTGGCTAATTTTCAAGTTGTCTGGCCACAAGAATTTTGTAACTGACGTTACGAATGCAAGTCGCACAATGTTGTTTGATATTAAAAAAATGTGCTGGAGTGAAGATCTTTGCGGCCTGCTTAACGTACCAATCAAAAATTTGCCAACCGTCATGCCGTCGAGTGGACGATTTGGTGTAACCACAGATCACGGTGCACTGCGAGCAGGTATTGCAATTTCTGGGGTCGCCGGCGATCAGCAAGCCGCTCTGTTCGGGCAAGCATGCTTCAGCACTGGCGCGACAAAAAATACATACGGCACCGGCAGTTTCGTTTTGATGAATGTTGGCATTCAGTGCCCAGAGCCTCAAACCGGAATCTTGACAACTGTCGCGTGGCAACTTGAAACTCAAAAACCTGTTTACGCACTTGAAGGCGCAATTTTTGTGACGGGTGCTGCAATTCAGTGGTTGCGCGACGGCCTGAACATTATTGATCACGCCAACGAGATCGGCCCGCTCGCCCAATCGGTCGAAAATTCTGGCGGTGTGGTTTTGGTGCCAGCATTCGCAGGCCTCGGTAGCCCATGGTGGGACCCATACGCTCGCGGTTCAATTTTTGGAATAACCCGCGGCACAACTCGCGCCCACATTGCCCGCGCAACTATTGAGTCAATAGTTTTTCAAACTCGTGACGTGGTCGAGTCGATGAGCACTGCGTCTGGTGTAAAAGTCAAAGACTTGCGCGTCGACGGTGGCGCTGCAGTCGTCGATTTTATGTTGCAACTGCAAGCAGACCACTTGGGTGTTGCTGTGCTGCGACCCAAACAACTTGAAACCACCGCTATGGGCGCCGGTTTCTTGGCGGGCCTTAGCGAAAAGGTTTGGAGTTCAACTAGTGAAATTTCACAGGCGTGGCAACTCGACAAAAAGTTTGAGCCAAAATCTGCCGCCGTGGGTTACGACGCTTGGCAGAATGCGGTTAAACGTTCAATGAATTGGATTAACTAAACACCAGCGCCCAAAAGCGCCG
>JANRBC010000148.1 GCA_030727685.1 Ilumatobacteraceae bacterium | reverse complement strand
CACCACCACTGCAGACTCGACTTGCACATCGGGAGCAATTCAACAAGCTGCAGAGTATGTTTCAACTGTCGGGGGAGTCACTTTTACGGACTGGCATCTGCCGTCAAAGGGCGAGCTCAACCAGCTATTCACCAATCGGTCGTACGTTGCTGGACTTTCGCTCCAGTATTATTGGAGTTCGTCAGAATTTTCTAACCCCGGAGACTCAGGTTATGTAGGGGACGGTGTTTGGACTCAAAACTTTGACGGCGGCACACAGTACTTCAGTTATAAGGGACCGAATACCGCTGGAACTCGCACAGTGCGAGCATTTGGCTAGTTATTCGTTGCCTTGGCAGCGAGAGAGAGACTTGTTGTCTGCGGCGACCAGGCCAAGCGCGTCAGTGCACTTGATTGCAGTGCAAAACTCGCCGTGCAAATTAGCCACAGTCATCGCGTGAACTAATTCAGGGTCGCGATCAACACCGTCTGGCCCGACACGGTTTGAAGTCGAGCAGCAATCTTCGACTAAATAAGTGTCAAAGCCGAGGTTGCCAGCCATTCGGGTGGTTGTCTCGACACAAAAGTTCGTAAAGAAGCCGACAATCACAAGCCGTGAAATACCTGCTCGTCGCAACTGCACTTCAAGATCGGTGCCGATGAACCCCGAATTGACATCTTTTTCGACGACAATCTCGCCGACAACAGGCTCGAACCCTGGCTTTTGTGCGCCAGTCGGTAACGAAAACTTCAGTGGCGATGCAGCCTCGCGTGAGTCGTGACGCGTGAACGCAACTTGAAGTTTCGCTGCGCGCCAAGCAGCCAGCAACTGCAACATTTTGCTTTCTGCGTCGGGATTGTTTCGCCGTCCTGTTGGTCCGCCCCAATGACTCAATACATCGACGCCGACCTGAACATCAATTAGCAATAACGCGGTTTCGCGCCCGAATTGTTTGATCACAACGCAGATCTTAAGGCATGCCTACGCTCGCGAGGTATGACTGATACTGTCGGATTAATGGCAAAAGCCAGATAGTCCCCATAAAAATCACACAGGAGAAACAATGTTACGAAAACTCAAGTCCCTCGGGTTTAGTGCGAATCTTTCGTACGCACTCGGCTTCGCATCAGTAATTGGCAGCATCATCGTTTGGTTCACTCAAGGTGGAACAGACGCAGGTGAGGTTGGAGCAGCAGGCGAGCGTTTTGGCATTTTCGTCGGTCTCTGGGCGCCAACATTCATGGCGATCGGTAACGGCATCGACAATTTGTCGGACAACAAATAATTAATTCGTTCTAAAAACGAATTAAAAGTTAGTCAGTTTTAAAGTCGGGTGACACTTGCGATGAAAACCGCAAGTGACACCGCGATTACTACGACTGGTGCAATTAGTTTTTGAATTTGCATACAGTCAGTTAATCAGAGTTTGGGTTGGTCGACCTGGTTTTGACTCAACCGAGTTGGGCTTTGATCAAATCTCGAATTTCTGGTGGCATGAAGTTGTTTTCTTGTGTTGTCTCAGCCTCGACTAGTTCAACAAGTTTGTTGGCAACATCTGCTGGGTCAAGTTGATTAGTCGTCACCATTGTGCCGATCGCGCGTAGCAAATCGGTTGCCGGTGCGCTTATTGCGCCCGCACCAAACCACTCCCACATCGAAGCAGCCATGCGATCGTTGAAACCTGTGTTGTAAGGCCCAGGATTAATCAGCGTCACGTCAATGCCCGCAGGTGCAAGTTCGGCACGCATTGCCTTGCCCATTGCTTCGAGTGAGTGCTTCGTCATTGCGTAAGGACCAAATGAAGGCCCGGGCAAGACCCCCGCGATCGACGAAACAATAATCACGCGACCTGAACCGCGTGCCGCCATTTTTGGCAGCAACGCTTGGGTGATAGCGAGCGTGCCGAAGACATTGACTTCAAACAAATGTCGCACTCGAGCAATTGGCACATCAGCCATTGGGCCAGTTTGCCCGGCGCCCGCGTTATTTATAAGTACATCGACATCAAACTTGCTGGCCGCAGCGACATCGCTTGTCGAAGTGATGTCAAGTTTCTCGACAGTCAACTGAGGTGCTTCTGTACGCAGAGCGTCAGCCTGTGATTGCGTCTCTGTGGTTGCGATTACTTTATGCCCGCGGGCGGCGAGTGCCAGCGCAGTGGCTTTGCCAAAACCCGAACCAGCACCAGTGATTAAAACAGTCTTTGTCATTTGGTCTCCAAAGCGTTGTTGATTAGCAAAACTCTACTTTGTCTATGCACTGTCGTTCCGATCGAACCTCTCAGTGAGTGTACGATTTACACATGTTGTTGGGCAAAGTTGGTGCACATTGAGCATCGCCGGTAAAGCCAAACGCAAGGTACTGAGTTCATTGCGATCAATGTTGGGTTCGCCGCCGCAATCGATGTTGCTACAAGAGACTGTCGGTGAACTAGTTAGACACACTGATCAACTCACTGATGTCATTTCAGTCATCAATCGAAACGAAAAAAGCCTGAGCAAGTATGGCAAACAAGTATTTTCTCAATCAGATGAAGATGGCATCACTCTTGAGATCGTGCAGCGTTTGTTCGACCGTAAGGGCGTGGTAGTTGAAATTGGTGTGGGCGATGGCATCGAAAACAATTCATTGGTCTTGCTCGCTCTTGGCTGGCGTGCTGTGTGGGTCGGAAACGAAGATCTTGGCTTCGAGGTGCGTGATTTTGCCAAGTCGATTTCATACACGAAGTCATGGGTAACAAAAGACAATATTTTTGCAACAGTTAAACAAGACTGTCGAGATATTGATTCAGATTTCTCGATGGTCGACATTCTGATGGTTGATCTCGACGGAAATGATTTTTACGTCACTGAGGCTTTACTTGACGGGGGAATGAAGCCGAGTGTTTTGGTGCTCGAATACAACTCGTACTTGCCACCACCGATCGATTGGAAGATGGAATACAACCCCGAAAACATCTGGGTGCCACCAAGTCTCAACTACGGGGCATCACTTCAGGCCTACGTAAACCTGTTGAGCAGGCGGGGATATTTCTTGGTTGCGTGCAACGCCCAGACCGGAAACAACGCTTTCTTTGTGAAAAACGAACTGGCTGGCAAGTTTGGTGATGTCAGTCGCGAGATCGGTGATCTGTATGTGGGTCGCGCTCAAAATGTTTACAACACACCGCATAACAAAAAGAAACTCAGCCGTGATTTCATCGAGTCAGTTTTGCGTTCGGGGTTGAAGCAGCAATGAATCAAGGTCGTGTCGTTAACCAAGAGGGTGAGACGACGGTTGTTGATGTTGCGTCAAATTTCGGTGAGTTTGCAGTTTCTCTTGCTGACTTTGCTCGAGCGACAGGTTGGCAACTTAAACCTGAGGGTCTATGCATTGACGAAATTTGTGTGCCCGTCCGCGAAGCGAACAGGCTTACTGACGGCACGAGCATCGATCTTGTCGAATTTGCGCGAGTCACAAAGCAAAACATAGTTTTCGATCGGCAACGACAGGTTGCAGCGCTCGGCGAACGCGCCGACTCGAGAGGCGATTCGATGTCGTCGCTTCTTGCCCCAGACTTTAAATTGCCCGACATTCACGGTCGGCAAGTTTCATTTAGCGACTTCAACCGTCGTAAGCGATTGCTGCTTGCATGGTCTTCTTGGTGAGGCTGTCGCTACGAGCTGCCAGTTTGGCAGCAACTCTCTAACGAACTTCAAGACACTGGCTTCACGGTTATCGCCGTGGCGCTCGACGCTGACGAAGTCGCCGTGCGCGAGTGGGCGACCAAAGAGCAACTGACAATGCCGGTGCTCGTTGACAAATATCATGTCGTCGCTGACCTTTACGGCATCGTTAACGTGCCTGCTGCAGTTTGGGTTGATGAAAACGATCGAATCGTGCGCCCAGCCGATAGCACGCCAGGCAGTGATTTGTTTAGAGATTTCAGCAACGTCGACTCTGAGGTGCATCACAATTTGCTGCGCAAGTGGGTGCGGTCAGGTGAACGTGATCTCGACGATGCAAGGGTGCGTGAGTTTCAAGTCAAACCGAGCCCAGATGTGCAATTAGCGAGACTTCACCGTCGAATTGCAATCGCGCTACGCGAGCGCGATCAAGATGGAGATTCTTTAGCCTCACGAGAACACCTCACTCGTGCTGAAGAATTGGCTCCGCTTGACTGGACAATTCGCCGCGGAAACATGCCACTAGTCGGTGTTGATCCGTTCGGCGACGAATTCTTTAAATTTGTTGGCGAATGGACAAATGCAGGTCGACCCGGTTTCAAACTTGGTACGGGTCGGGTTAAGAAATAATCAGCGCTTTCGAAATTCGATTTTGTCGCCGTTGACTCGCGTTTCGTAAACATTCGTAGCGACTCGAACTGGCGATGCCACAGGCTCGCCCGTTAAAACGTTGAAACGACCGTTATGTTTCGGGCACTCGATTGTTTTGCCATCAACGAAACCTTCAGCGAGGTGTGCTTTGCCATGGGTGCACAAGCCATCAATCACGCTGCAACGGCCGTCTTCGAGTTTGACTATGGCAAAAGTTGCGTCTGGCGTGTCAAATCGCACTACATCGTTGGGCGAGACCGACGCAAAGTCGCAGGCGACCGTCCATTCGTCGCTCATCTCAGTAGTTAGTTAGCAGAGGTAGGTAGCTGGCGCTGAATATAAAAGTTTTCGTCTTTGGCTTGGCGTCGCAAAGCATAAACAACTTCGCGAAGGGCAGAAAGCGTGCTCTTATATGGCGGCGCTAATTGATCTTTGACTTCTTCGTGCAAATTTTTGAGTTGGTGAAACGGCACCGATGGATAAATGTGGTGCTCGACGTGGTAGTTCATGTTCCAGTAAATCCAACGATTTAGTGGGCCCATATATATAGTGCGTGTGTTCAGGCGATGGTCTGTCGTGTTCTCTGCAAGACCTGCATGTTGAGTAACACCAAGAGTTACTACAAACCAGTGGCCGTAAATACTTGGCAAACCAATAAACATCATCGGCTCAAAACTGCCAATTCTCCAACTGAAGACAACCGTTGCAATCAAAATCGAGAGATATACACGTGATGCCCACTTCGAAATGCGAAATGTTTCAGGCGGTTGGAAGTCTTTTTGATTGTTGGTGATTTTGCCGAAAGCGTTTTGTATCCATTGCTTTAGTTCAGCCGGGAAAGCGCCGAAACTGAATAACTCGAGAACAAATTTATAGAACGGAACATTTCGTTTGAAGGCAATTTCGGCATCGCGACCAACGATGATCGTGTCTGAATGATGTCGAGCATGGCTCCAACGCCAAGTTTCTGGTTCGCGAAACACCATGAATGATGCGATGTAGTAAACAACGTCGTTCATCCACTTTGTGCGAAATGCCGTGCGATGACCTGTTTCATGCCAACGCGAGTCACTCATTGAGCCGTAAAGCACGCCGTAGACAGCGAATGCCGGTACTGCCCACCAAGTGCCCCAGCTGAGATGGGCGAGATATCCGAATATTGCAAGGGCCGCGAACCAACTTGCGACGTGCAATGCAGCCAGACCGTTGCTTCGCGCCATGAACTGTTTCATCAATTCGCGATCGACTTTTGGCTTGTACCAATCGGCATCAACTAGGCCGTTCGCTTCGGCAACTTTCGCTTCTGGACCACCAACTGTGTAATCGCGCATTAGATCAGATTATCGCAACATGGTTGCCGGGGCGAAGAAGCAAACGTTGCCGTTGCTTATTTAAGGCGTTGAAAAATCGCGATGGTTGCGAGGTCGCCGTAGTGCGGGCTTTTTGGACCATAAATTTGCACATTGTGAAACTGTGCTTGTGTAATGCGACCTTGGTCGTGTGCGTTTATTAATGCCACACCGAAGCCCTGTGACGAAAAATGCTTCGAATTTATGCCAATCACTAGCCAGCCATTAGCCCGAACTAGTGCGATAAGTGAGATAAAAGTTTCTGCACCGAGGTGGCCATGTGTGAAGGTGCCGGCGCTGATCATTGCGTCGAATGATTTCTTCGGCAATTCAACAGTTAGATCAACCTCACTCAGGTCGTTGTAGACGGGCGAGTCGTCGATGCGTTTGATCTTCGCAGCCTCAGCCAACATCTCTGGAGAAATATCGAGGCCAGTGATTTTTAGATTGGGTCGTAAGTTCGCCAGATAACTGCCGACAGCACCTGTGCCACAACCGATGTCAACGACAGTTTGAATGTCAGACTTTGGAATCAACTCGTCAAATTTTTGAGCAATCGTACGCGGATAGACATAATCGTTGGCTTTGATAAACGTTTCGTTGTATGTCGTTGCCCATTGGGCATAAAGCCTTCGACTGTCTTCGGGAGTTTTAACCGAGTACGCCTCGTCAAGATCCAATTATTTGCCCTGCCACTTTGGTGAGCGTTTTTCGGCAAATGCTTTTGTTCCTTCTGCGGCATCTTGTGACTCAATTGCAGCGCGATATGTCGGATTATTGCGCAACACGGCCATCGCATCATCAGTTGCAACTGTCTCGAGCTGGCGAATCAAATCGAGAACTGCAGCCACACTCAGCGGGGCAGAAAGACAGATCTTTTCAGCGAGTTGTCGTGCCGTAGCCATCAAGTCATCTGAAGTTGACACTTGGTTAACAATGCCCCAAGTTTTTGCTTCGGTTGCCGACATACGTCGCCCCGAGATCAGCATTTCGCGCGCAACGTTCGGCGGCACAACACGGGGTAGTCGAATAGTTGCGTTGTCGGCGATCAAGCCAAGTGTCGCTTCAGGCAAGAAGAATTCTGCATGTTCAGCAGCAACGATGAGATCGGCAGCAAGAGCGATTTCAAACCCGCCTCCGACAGCCATGCCGTTCACGGCCGCAATCACTGGCTTCGGGCGAAACTTAAGTTCACTGATGCCCCCGAAACCACCGACTCCGTAGTCTGATTCGAACGATTCGCCATCGCTCGCGGCGCTGAGATCCCATCCTGCAGAAAAAAACTTCGTGCCTGCGCCTGTCAAGATCGCCACACGCAACTCAGGGTCATGCATGAACGACTCGAAAACTGAACTCATTTCGCGACTTGTCGCCGCATCAATCGCGTTGGCTTTGGGGCGATTGATCGTCACTTCCAAAATTGCGCCGTTGCGTACGACGTCGATACTCATCGCGTCTCGGCAATCATCAACGCGTCAACTGCAACCGCCGAATTTGTAGTAACAAGCACTGGGTTTAATTCAACCTCGACAAGTTCATTTTTGAGTGCAGCATCGATCAGTTTTTGGATTAAATCGACCAACGAATCAACATCCGCAGCAGGCTTGCCGCGAAAGCCATTTAAAAGAGGAGCGATTCGCAACTTTTGCAGGGCTTGCTTAATCTCGACGTCAGACGAAGGGGCCAACAAACAAACCGTGTCTCGCCACAGCTCTGTATAGATGCCTCCGGCGCCAAGGGTGATGAGCCAACCGACTGGTGCATCACGTCGCACACTGACCAAGACTTCAGCAACAATATTTGTGACTGTCTGCTCGATAAGAAATTCGTTGATCTCTTTAGGCATTTGATTCGCTGCGGTCGTTAACTCGTCGGCATTTGTGATGCCAACACGAACCGCACCCGTTTCGCTTTTGTGAGCGAGACCAAGTCCTTTGAGTGTGACTGGGTAGCCAACTTTTTCAGCAGATGATTTCAGATCACTACGACTGGTTCGCACTCCGACCGGCACTGCAACGCCGTCGCGAGACAATATCGTTTTGGCTTCGGCTTCGTCGATTAGTTTTGTTGTTCGCGGTGCACTAACTGTTGCTGGCAGTTCGCCCGGCATGTTTGTGCCGAGCCATGATGCGGCGTCGAGGGCAGCAAGTGACTCTTGTAAGCCTTGCAACACAGTCATGTTTGCTGCGCGAGCAGCCGCGCGAACATCTGCAGTTATGCACTCTGAAATAGTCGCAACCACAACACCGCGTCTATTTGTCTTGGCAACAGCATCGCCGAGTGCTTGTGCCGCCACTGTCCATGAGTCTGACGGTTGATCGTCGCGGGGTGGAGTATCAAGAATCAACATTGTGGCGTCTTGTGGTCCGTTCATGACTTCGGCAAATGTATTGGCAGTTGCGACACGGTCACCCCACATAAAAGTGTGGTAATCAAACGGATTAGCAATTGTTACGAGTTCAGTCAGCGTTGAATTAATGCGCTGATAATGCTCATCGCCGAATGGTTCAAAACGTAGGGATGTTTTCTCACTCAAATCAGCAACAAGCGAAGCCTCGCCACCCGAGCATGAGAGCGAAACAATTTTGTTGCCGGTCAGAGCACCACCTTGATTGAGAAGTTTGAGAGTTTCGATCAGTTCGGTCGGCGAATCGACCATCGCAACTCCGCAACGCGCAAACAACGCCTCGTATGCGCGTCGTCGGCCCGCAAGTGATGCGGTGTGCGATGCGGCGATCAATGCACCGGCTTCGCTGCGTCCTGTTTGCAATGCGACAATTCGTAGGTGTCTTTGTGCGGCATGGTGCGCGAGGCGAGCGAATCGAACGGGGTCAACTATCGCTTCAATGAACAAGCCGATCGAAGAAACGCGACCGTCGTTGATAAAAAATTCAAGGCAATCTTCTACGCCAGCGACTGCTTGATTGCCAACGGTCACGAGATATGCGAGGTTCAGGTCGCGTTGCTGCAAAGTCAGATTTAACCCGACATTGCCGCTTTGACTTACAATCGCTGAGCCAAATTTCTCGGGCTTGCAACCGTGTTGATCGGGCCATAACGCAACGCCATCAAGAGCGTTGATGTAGCCGTAGCAGTTCGGCCCGAGAAGCGACATTTCTCCGGCTGCTTCGATGAGTTTTTGTTGTAATTCAACCCCGTTGATGTCTGACTGGGTGCCTGATTCAGCGAAACCCGACGCGTAGCAAACAGCACCACCGCAACCAAATTTTGCCAACTCTGCCACAACACCGATAGTCGCGTGGCGATTCACAGCAACAAAAGCAACATCTGGTGCGGCGGGTAGTTCGGCAATCGATTTAAAGCATTTGACGCCCGCAATCGTTTCGCGAGTCGGATGTACGGGCCATAACTGACCGGTGAAACCCAACTTTTGACATTGTTCGATCACGCTTTGTGCTGGGCTTGCGCCAAACAGCGCAATAGATCGCGGATTCAGCGTGCGCGAAAGAAGTTGATCAGCCGCCATATGGACGCAAAAGTGCACGCGAAATTATGTGTCTTTGAATCTCGCTTGTGCCGTCCCAAATACGATCTACGCGCGTGTCGCGCCACATGCGCTCGAGCGGCAGTTCGTCCATTAAACCCATGCCGCCAAATATTTGAATCGCTTCGTCGGTGACGAACTGGCACATTTCACTTGAGAAGACTTTGGCCATTGCGACTTCGGTGTCGCTAAATCTGCCCTGAGCATCGTTATAAGCGGCACGAAGAGTCAAGAGTTCTGCAGCATCAAGTTGAATTTGCATGTCCGCCAATTTGAACGAGACACCTTGAAATTTACCGATCTGCTGACCAAACTGTTCGCGAGTTGCGGCCCACTCAACTGAAAGTTTGAGTGCACGTCGCGCACGACCAACACAGACAGCGGCAACTTGCAGACGCGTTGCGCCGAGCCACTCGTTTGCTGCATCAAAACCTTTGTGTTCTTCGCCCAACACATTGCGAGCAGGTACGCGGCAGTTGTCGAAATTGAGAATCATGTTGTGGTAGCCGTTGTTCGAAATGCAGTTATAGCCCTTTACTCGCTCGCAACCTTTTGAATTGAAATCAACTAGAAAGCCAGTGATCTTCTTTTTTATACCCTTTGAGGTTTGTTCTTCGCCGCTGGCAGCAAACAAAATCACATAATCGGCCAAGTCTGCGTGCGAGATGAAATGTTTGGTGCCGTTGATTATCCAATCATCGCCATCGCGGGTCGCCGTGCATTTCATTCCACGCACGTCTGAACCGGCGTCGGGTTCTGACATTGCCAAACACTCGACTCGCTCGCCAGTAATTGTTGGTATCAAATATTCTTCAATTTGTTGGTCGCGGCATGCACGCAAAATATTGCTCGGACGCGCAACTATGTAGTGCAGCGCGTATGAAGTCGCACCGAACTCGCGGTCAACGAGTGTTGTGTCGAATGAATCAAGACCGCCACCACCAAGTTCGCTCGGCATATTGCACGCGTAGATTCCGGCGTCGATTGAGCGTTGCTTAATTTGGTTGACGAGATCTGGGGAGACGTGCCCCTCGCGCTCAACTTGCTCTTCGTGTGGCATAAGTTCGCGCTCGGTGAAAGTGCGCGTCGTTTCGACAATCATCTGTTGTTCTTCGGTTAGCTCAAAGCGCATGGTTCAGTCTCTCAGTTTTTATGCTTGATTTTCATAGTTCGACCGATTTCTGGAGGGGTCGACAATTTGCTGTGAGATTGTTTGATCGCCGTTAGGGCAGAGGCCACAGAATCGGGGATTGGCGCCGATTTGGCGGCATTTGAGTCGACATGCACAAGCATTTGCTCACAAGTTGCAAGGCGGTCGTTGGTCGCCAAGTTGAACATTTCGTGGTTGAAATGCAGGCGCTTAGCATCAAAATCAAGCACCTGAGTAGTGATTCGTAACTTGTCATCAAAGTCTGCTTCTCGTTCATAAATAATGTGAGTCTCGACCGTGTAATAAGAATTGCCTGCAGCGCGGTAGTCGTCATTTATGCCGATGTATTGAAACAAGACATCTGATGCCCAGCCGAACGCGGTTAGATATGCGGCTTCGGTCATGTGATTGTTGTAATCAACCCATTCGGCAACGACACTGCACCGATAAACATCGAGTGGTGCAGGCACCGCTTCGCCTGACTTAAGAGGCTCGACTTTCGAAATCATTTAACGCTTTGACCGACAAATCTTCCGACACCGTCTGGTTTCGCGAGTTTTGCATGTGCTTTAGCAATTGGCGCAAGACGAACTAGTAGTTCTTCGCCGATTGGGGAGCCTTTTTTGAGATTCGTATCAACATGTAAGTAAATATGTTCTGCAGTTGCCACAACTGTGCCGTCAGTTTTCGACATTACTGAGTGCAGATGAACCTTCTTTTCGTCGAGAGCGATGACTTGTGCCGTTACAACGATTTCGTCGCCGACCTTACTTTCGTTTATGTAACGAACGTGGCTCTCAAGTGAGTAAAAAGACCGACCAGTTGCCAAATAGTCAGAATTGAAACCTATTGATCTGAAAAATACGTCGAGTGCCTCACTCGAAAGTTGCATGTATCGACTGTCGTTCGTATGGCCGTTATAGTCAGCCCAGTCGGCAGTGATAAATCGTCGTTGCACTTCGATTGGTTGATCAATATTTGTCGGTGCCGGCGTTGCGCCGCTGAACAATTTGTTTTCATACTTTGCAAGAACTTCACCAGCGCCAAAGCCAACCGATTTAAGACCCTGCATCACGGCGACTAAACAGTCGTCGCGAAGTTTTTCGAGTTCACGAATTGATTTAGTGCCTGCTTGAGTATCTGACTGCGAAACGATTTTCTCTAGCAAGACGTCATCAAGTTCAGGCACATCCATGAGTTTCGTCCATGGCCATTTGAGGGTTGGTCCGAACTGGGCCATGAAGTGTCGCATGCCTGCTTCGCCGCCTGCGATGCGATAAACCAAGAATGTGCCCATGAACGACCAGCGCAAACCGGCGCCAAATCGAATCGCATCATCAATTTCTTCGGCGGTTGCTACACCATCGTTGATCAGCCAGAGCGCCTCGCGCCACATTGACTCCATCAAACGGTCGGCAATGAATCCGTCAATTTCTTTTTGCAACATTAATGGCCGCATACCGATTGAGTCATAAACCTCGCGAGCGCGCTCTTTTGCTTTTGCTGACGTCTTGTCGCCGCCACAGATTTCGACAAGAGGCAACAAATAGACAGGGTTAAATGGGTGGCCAACAACAAGGCGATCTGGGTTGACCATGTCACGCTGCAATTGGGTCGGCAAGATACCCGAAGTTGACGAGCCAAATACGGTGTCTGATTTTGCGGCACGGCTGGCACGAGCCAGAAGTTCTTGCTTAAGTTCGACACGCTCGGGTGCGCTCTCTTGAACGAAATCGACGTCGGTTACCGCCTCTTCTGGCGTAGCGACGAAAGTGATCGTGCCTTCTTTAGGCAGTGGGGCGAGTGTCAGCTTTGCGTATGCGCGACGCGCGTTAGCCATGACTTCGCCAATTTTTCGCTCAGCCTGAGGGTCGACATCGTAAATCTTTACGTCGATGCCGTTGAGGATGAATCGCGCAGCCCAACCTCCGCCGATTACTCCGCCACCTAAAAGGCCGACCGTGCGCAACGGCTTGCTGAGACTCACGAGTGTTTCGTGAGTTTAAGTTTGTTGCGAACGTCTTGAGGTCCGATGACATTGACGTTCATATTTTCAAGAATCTTGACAGCACGCTCAACCAGATCTGCATTTGATGCAAGTTGGCCGCGCGACAAATAAATATTGTCTTCAAGACCGACGCGAACGTTGCCACCTGCGAGTGCGGCCATTGCCACAAATGGCAACTGCATTCGACTAATCGAGAAGGCCGAGAAAATTGCGCCAGGTGGCAGTTGATTAACCATCGCCATAAATGTTGTCGGGTCATCGGGTGCGCCATAGGCGATGCCCATGCAAAGTTGGATCATGATCGGGTCGTCAAGCAGACCTTCAGCGATTAAATCTTTTACCATCACTAAATGGCCCGTGTCGAAAACTTCAAGTTCGGCGCGCACGCCAAGTTTTTGAACTTGCTTGGCCATTGCACGCAACACGCTCGGTGTGTTGACCATGATGTAGTCGCCACCCGAAGAAAAGTTCATGGTGCCGCAGTCAAGAGTGCAAATTTCTGGCAACAGGCGAGTGACATGCTCGAGGCGTTCAGTTGCGCCAACCATGTCGGTGCCGATCTCGTCGAGTGGCAAAACTTTTTCGTCGCCACCAAGCACCATGTCGCCACCCATGCCTGCGGTCAAATTCAAAACAACGTCGGTGTTTGAAGATCGAATTCGGTCGACTACCTCGGCATAAAGTTCGACATCGCGTGTGCCCTTGCCGGTTCGCGGGTCACGCACATGAATGTGCACAACGGCCGCGCCTGCTTTTGCCGCATCAAGTGCCGAATCGGCGATCTGCTTTGGCGTTACCGGAACCTTGTCGCTTTTGCCCGTCGTGTCACCAGCACCCGTCACCGCACACGTAATAAACACATCCCAGTTCA
>JANRBC010000147.1 GCA_030727685.1 Ilumatobacteraceae bacterium | reverse complement strand
CGGGCATAATTACGCCGATTACTTTGCCGTCGCTGTTGGTGCGCAAGCGAGGCAATATCGCAACAGGGTTTAAAACTTTCTTTGCTGCATTCAAAACTTCTGCAGTCGTACTGTAGTTAGCCAAGAATTTTAAGTTCTCAGATGTCGGTGGAAACATCGCCAACTCACCGCGCTCGAGTTTGTCGAGAGCATCTTGTGGTTTGACCCACAAACTCGCAATTGTTTCTTGCGAATCATGCAACGGCTCCTGTGATTCAGGAGCATCAGCAACAAAGAATCGAGTGTCAAAACGTCGAGCTTCACCAACCGGCGTAATCCAGTGACTGACGTAATGAATTGAACCCGTGACGAGCCGCAATCCTTCGTGTTGACAAATTTCAATGATGTTCATTGACGAGTCATGCACGGCACTACGAGCCTTGGCAAATCGTTCTTGTGTCGCGATGTCGTCAAAAGCGACAGTTCGATTGGTTTTTGTATCTCGAGCGAGCAAAACCCCGGCTTCTTCAAAGCACTCGCGAATCGCTGCAACCCAATAGGCGAGTCCACCATTTGGAATCTGCAAAATTGCACTCGCTTCAAAGTCGTTGAGTCCATCGCAGTAGGGCTCAAGTGCGTCGGCGCCATCTGTTGCGTCAACTTTGCCCCCAGGAAACACATACATTCCGCCGGCAAATGCCGCGCTATGAGTGCGTTGCAACATAAACACTTCGAAACCGTCAGCCACATCGCGGATCAACATCACAGTGGCTGCAGGTCGCAGCGCACTCTTGTCTTCAGTTGGCGATTGATGGTCAGCGCCTGAACTTGTCACGACTCGATAGTACGACTACTCAGAACGGCAAATCGCATTGAAAAACTTGGTCTGTTCAACTGCAGTTCGACGATAGGTTCAAAGTAATGAATCGCGTGTCGGTCGACACTGCGGGACGGCCACCTTCGGTGGACGCACTCGCACGAGAGCTATCGCTCCGCCATTCGTTACCACATGCTTTGCTTGTTGATTTTGCACGTCGCGCGATAGCCAACTCGGCAACAAACAAAAAGTCTTCGGCGACAGAACAAGCCGACCAACTTGCAACCGAATTCTCACAGAGTCTCTTGCGCGATGTCATAAATGCAACAGGTGTATTGCTGCACACCAACCTTGGTCGCGCGCCAATGGCGATGCAAACTTCAAATCGCGCCTCAAATCTCGAATTAAATATGTCGACAGGTGAGCGGGGCTCACGTCAGTCAACAGTTGGCAAACTGCTCGCTTTGCTGTGCGGCGCCGAGTCTGCAATCGTTGTCAACAACAATGCGGCCGCAGTTCTGCTTGTCGTTGCAGCGCTGGCGAACTCACGTGATGTCGCTGTCTCACGTGGCGAGAGCGTTGAAATCGGCGGCAATTTTCGAATCCCCGAAGTCACCGAACAATCCGGTGCACGCTTGGTCGATGTTGGTACGACTAATCGCACGAGATTGCGTGACTACAAAAAAGCAATCGACAGACGCGGAAACGACATTGCTTTAGTGCTCAAAGTGCACCCGTCAAATTATCGAGTTTCGGGTTTTGTCGAAGACACGCCGGTTCGCGAACTCGCCACTTTGCCGGTGCCTGTGGCTGTCGATATTGGTTCAGGCTTGATCGATAACACTTGTCCTTGGCTCGAGTCTCGCGCACCAAGTTGGTTGAGCAACGAACCCGCTGCGCGACAAACAATAAGTGATGGCGCCGCACTGGTGATGTTCAGCGGCGACAAACTCTTTGGTGGCCCACAGTGTGGTGTGATTGCTGGTCGCGCAGATCTCGTCGAGGCTTGTGCACAACATCCACTTGCTCGGGCGTTGCGACCAGGTTCGACAACGATGCTTGCGATGCAAAGTTTGGCGATGGCATATCTCGGTCGCACAGCAACGAAAGAAATTACATTTTGGAAAATGGCGGCTACCGCTGCTGCTGATTTGCAATCGCGAGCCGAAAAAATTGTTGAAGCTGCAAAAACCGGTGAGGTTTGTGCGCTTGACTCAATTCCTGGTGCTGGGTCAGCGCCTGGCGCAACTATTGACTCGTTCGGCATCGTTGTCATTGGCGATCACTTAACAAAATTACGGATGAACGAGACGCCGATTATTGCTCGAGTCAAAGACAACAAAACTTTTCTTGATCTGCGCACGATTCAGCCAGATGATGACGAGATAGTTGTTCGTGCCTTACAGCAACTTGCAATTTAATTTTTCATGACAGTCATTGCGACAGCAGGCCATGTTGACCACGGTAAGTCATCGCTAGTTCTTGCGTTAACTGGCACTGACCCAGATCGGTGGGCAGAAGAGAAGCGTCGTGGCATGACCATCGACTTGGGTTTTGCTCACACGCAGTTGCCGTCTGGCGAAACGGCAAGTTTCATCGATGTGCCAGGACATATTCGCTTCTTACGCAACATGCTCGCGGGTGTTGGTGCAATTGATGGCTGCATCTTGGTTGTCGATGCCAAAGAGGGTTGGATGCCTCAAACCGAAGAGCACTTTCAGATTCTTAAACTTCT
>JANRBC010000146.1 GCA_030727685.1 Ilumatobacteraceae bacterium | reverse complement strand
AGTTGTCGCTCAATCGCTCTACGATCACGCCGAATTCTTTTTTCTTTACTGGCGCCGTAATGTGACCAAATCGCTTCGAGAAATCTGCTGGCAGAACTTCTTCGAACAACATGCGACCAGCGGTTGTTTCGAAGTAACTCGAGTTGCCCTGATCATCTTTCTCAAGAACCTTGATCTTCGAGTGCAATTTGAGACTGTCTTCGTCAAGTGCACGAATGATCTCCCACATTGACTTAAAGACGCGACCTTCGCCGGCCAAACCAGCGTCATCGCGGGTCAAATAGAAACCACCGATTACAAGGTCTTGCTGCGGCGTAACAATTGGTCGACCAGATGCCGGCGACAAAATATTGTTCGCCGAAAGCATCAACACACGAGCCTCTGCTTGCGCTTCGACTGACAGCGGCAAGTGAACTGCCATCTGGTCACCGTCGAAGTCAGCGTTGAACGCTGTGCAAACAAGTGGGTGCAAGTGAATTGCCTTGCCCTCAACCAACACCGGCTCGAAAGCTTGAATACCCAATCGGTGCAAAGTCGGCGCGCGGTTCAACAGAACTGGATGCTCTTTAATTACTTCCTCGAGCACGTCCCAAACTTGTGGGCGTCGACGCTCAACCATGCGCTTGGCAGACTTAATATTCTGCGCAAGTTGTTGGTCAGCCAGACGCTTCATCACGAAAGGTTTGAACAACTCGAGTGCCATCAACTTCGGCAAACCGCACTGCTGCAAACGCAGAGTTGGGCCAGCCACGATTACTGAACGACCCGAGTAGTCAACGCGCTTACCGAGCAAGTTCTGGCGGAAGCGACCTTGTTTACCCTTAAGGCCATCTGACAACGACTTAAGTGGACGATTGCCCGGACCGCTTACAGGGCGACCACGACGACCGTTATCGAATAGGGCGTCTGCTGCTTCTTGCAACATTCGCTTTTCGTTGTTGACGATAATTTCTGGCGCACCCAACTCGAGCAAACGGCTCAAACGGTTGTTGCGGTTAATCACTCGACGATAAAGGTCGTTCAAGTCTGAAGTTGCAAAACGGCCACCGTCAAGCTGCACCATCGGACGCAACTCTGGTGGAATCACCGGAATCACATCGAGGATCATCGCCTTCGGGTTGTTGACCAAGCGCTCGTCTTTATCTTTTCGGTTGAATGAAGCAACAATCTTCAAACGCTTAATCGCTTTTTGCTTGCGCTGAGTCGACAACGGCTTGCCGTTGAGACCGTTCATAATTGCATCGCGCAAAATTACTTCTTCGGCATCAAAGTCGATCGTGTCGATCAAGACTTTGATTGCCTCGGCACCCGTGCCGCCGGTGAAATAATCTTCGTAGCGGTCTTTGATTTCACGCCAAAGTTCTTCGTCATCAATGATCATTCGTGGATGAAGCTTCTGGAAGGTTTCAAACGCACGCTCGAGACGATCCAGATCTTTCGTGTGGCGATCGCCGATCATCTGAATGTCTTTGTCAATCAGTTTTTGGCGAGCGCGAATATCACTCTCTTTTGCGCCGTCTTTTTCAAGTTGCTTTAATTCAGCTTCAGCATCTTTTTGACGCAACTTGATTTCTTTTTCGCGTTGCTTGATCATCAAGTCGCGGTCTTCGAGATATTCTTTCTCGAGATCTGGCAACTCAACATGACGACGATCTTCATCGACGGCGCTCACCAACCAGGCAGCAAAGTAAATAACTTTTTCAAGTTGCTTTGCCTTGATTTCTTCGCGCGACTCTAAACCGCCAAGAAGATATGCCAACCAACTGCGAGTACCGCGCAGATACCAAATGTGCACCACAGGTGCAGCAAGTTCGATATGACCCATGCGCTCACGGCGCACTTTTGAACGTGTTACTTCAACGCCGCACTTTTCACAGATGATGCCCTTGAAGCGAACGCGCTTGTACTTACCGCAATAGCATTCCCAGTCGCGGGTTGGTCCGAAAATTTTCTCGCAGAACAAACCGTCACGCTCGGGGCGCAATGTTCGGTAGTTAATGGTCTCTGGCTTCTTTACTTCGCCACGCGACCAGTTGCGAATATCGTCGGCTGTTGCCAAACCAATACGCAGTTGTTGAAAGCTGTTGATGTCCAACTTGCGCTTGTTGTCGTCGATAACTACATCTGACATGGTCATGCCAACCCTTCTGAAACGCTGCGATTAATCATTAGAAAGCCTTCTCTCGTCGACGCTCGCGTTCGCGATCGTCGGCATCTGAACCGCGTTCATTGCGGCTGATGTCGATACCAAGTTCACGAACTGCAGTGAAGACTTCTTCGTCAAGATCTGTGAGCTCGACTTGCTTGCCCTCGTGCGAAATAACTTCAACGTCAAGGCACAGTGCTTGCATTTCTTTCATCAACACCTTGAAACTCTCAGGAATGCCCGGCTCTGGAATGTTGTCGCCCTTAACGATTGCTTCGTAAACGCGCACTCGTCCGAGAACGTCGTCACTCTTAATCGTCAATAGTTCTTGCAAGCAATATGCAGCACCGTAGGCCTCGAGAGCCCACACTTCCATTTCGCCGAATCGCTGACCACCGAATTGAGC
>JANRBC010000145.1 GCA_030727685.1 Ilumatobacteraceae bacterium | reverse complement strand
GTTCACGAGTCATTCACCGCACGATCATTCACTGATGCCATGGAGCGAACCGGCGCCAATGTTGCCCGACTCGAAGCACAATTCGAAGAACACAACATCCGTGCCGGCACACCCCACAAACCTTCGGCACAAGAAGGCGAAGTCGCCAACCAAATCATCAATTCAATGAATGAAACGATCAAAGAATCCGAAATTCTTGGCTCTTATGTTTACGCAACAGTCAGCACGAATACGCGCGAAGAGACCGCACAGGGTTTACTCAGCGAACTTGAAGTCATCGACTCTCGCCTTTCGCCTCTTCTCGCTCGTCTCGCCGACTGGGTCGCCACACTTGGCGCCGATGAACTAGCAAAAGTAAGCGAAGTCGCCCGCGAACACCTTGGGCCTCTTCAAAGATTGCAAGCACGCGCAGAACATCAAATGAGCGAAGTCGAAGAAGGTTTCTACGCAGAGCTTTCGACAACCGGTTCATCAGCGTGGTCTCGTTTGCAAGGTGACATCACATCACAGTTGTCAGTCGAAGTAGATCTTCCAGATGGCAAAAAGACTTTGCCGATCACCGCAGTTCGTGGCATGTCAACCCACTCAGACTTGCGCGTGCGCAAAGCCGCATACGACGCCGAGATGCGTGCATGGCCAACAGTTGCTACGCCGTGTGCTGCTGCGATGAACTCAATCAAAGGCGAAGCGAATGCGATCAATCGCCGCCGCAATTGGGCATCGCCACTCGACGCGTCGCTTTACGCCAACAGCGTCAGTCGCAAAACATTCGATGCAATGCAAAGTGCCGTCTCGGCATCGCTGCCTGACTTCCGTCGCTGGATGAACGTTCGCGCCAAACTTCACGGCGACAAAAACGGTTTGTCCTGGTGGAATCTGTTCGCGCCACTCAATGTTGCCCCAAGCCAAATCTCGTGGGATCAAGGCGTGCAACTTGTGCGCGGCGCGTTCGCCGCATACAGCGACAACTTGGCCGGACTCGTCGATAGATCGTTGTCCGAAAAGTGGATCGACGCCGAGCCGCGTGAAGGCAAAGTCGGCGGTGCATTTTGTATGTCATTCGTCGATGACAGATCGCTCGTTTTGCTCAACTGGGCTGGCAGCGTCGATTCGGCACAAACAACCGCCCACGAACTCGGTCACGCATATCACAACACGCAACTTGCAGACCGCACGCCGTTGCAAAAGCGACTGCCAATGGCGCTCGCCGAAACCGCAAGCATATTCTGCGAAACTCTTGTCGTCGAAGAAGGTCTGTCGCGACTTTCGGGCGACGAGCGTCTTGCCTTGCTCGACACCGATCTCGGTGGCGCCAACCAAGTCGTTGTCGATATTCACAGTCGTTTCTTGTTCGAGACCGAAGTTTTCGCTCGTCGCCAGCGCCGCACGCTCGGTGTCAGCGAACTCAACGAAATGATGCTCAGCGCCCAAGCGTCGGCATACGGCAATGGCATCGATCAATCAACAGCACACCCGCACATGTGGGTGCTCAAGCCGCACTATTACGGCAGTCATTTCTACAACTGGCCATATACATACGGTTTGTTGTTCGGGCTTGGTCTCTATGCCCAATACAGTCGCGACCCAGAGCGCTTCCGCAGTGGCTACGACACGGTGCTTTCGCGCGCCGGCATGGACACCGCCGAAGAACTCGGCCAGGCGTTCAACATTGACGTCAGTGACGAAGCATTCTGGACAGCAAGCCTTGATGTTCTTCGTGCTCGAATGGTCGACTACGAGGCGCTTGCCCAAAAGCATCTCAAATAAAGTGGGCGCGCAGACACAGTTAGTTAAGTCGCGATACGACGCCAGTCGCGAAGATATCGCATCGATTCTTGGCGACGCCCCGAAGTACCGACTCGACCAAATTTGGCAGGGTCTGTATACAGAGTTTCAAGCACCACTTGAAATTACGACGATCTCGAAAGACCTCCGCTCGAAACTCGACGAGGCGCTACCGAGCAGTCTTGAACTTGTCACCGCACGCGACAGCGATCGTGGAGGCACGACAAAATTTCTCTGGCAACTTAAAAATGGCGGATACAAAATCGAGTCTGTCTTGATGCACTATCAAGATCGCGCCACAGTCTGCGTCAGCACACAAGCAGGTTGCGCCATGGCTTGTGGTTTTTGCGCAACTGGTCAGGCCGGCTTCAATCGTCAGCTAACTTCAGGCGAGATTGTCGAGCAAGTTGTGCACGCCGCACGAACAAGTGCCGCACGCAATCAGCGCCTCGCAAATGTCGTGTTCATGGGCATGGGCGAACCATTGGCAAACGAAGAAGCCGTGTGGCAAGCAGTCACACGAATTCATGAAGCCATCGGCATCTCAGCAAGACACCTAACTATTTCAACTGTCGGCATTATCCCAGGCATTAACACCCTCGCCGATCGACCGTTGCCAGTGAACCTGGCGGTTTCTCTTCACGCTGCGCGCAACGACTTGCGCGACTCACTCGTGCCGATCAACAAGCGATACCCGATTGAAGATTTGATGCAAGCGTGTCGAAAATATCTACAAAAGAAAAATCGTCGCGTCACTTTCGAATGGGCTCTAATCAAAGATGTCAACGACACACCGCGAGACGCCCGCGAACTGGCAAAACTTTGCAAGAGTCTGAAACCGAGCGCACATGTCAACTTGATTCCGCTCAACCCGACACCTGGTTACCTAACTAAAGGCAGTGCGCCAGATGAAGTGCGCGAATTCGCCGATCAATTGATTGACCTTGGCGTGAATGCAACTGTGCGCCGCAATCGAGGCACCGATATCGACGCCGCCTGTGGTCAACTAGCCGCAGGTCAGCCTGTTGCGATTACTTCGCGCTCAATTGTTGGATAAGTTTTTCGCGACCAGTTGCTATCTGATCGCTGAGCGCGCGTTCTAACATGCCGCCAGTAAACAAACTGCCCGAGTAGTGCAAGTTCGTTTCGAGTTTCGCCCCAGTTGCAGTCGGGCTGACAGTCGCGCGCAAAACCCAATCTGAATGTCGCCGCGAGTCTTGTTCGCGACGCTCAAATACAACCAGTCTTGGATGCTCACATAGAGTTCGAGTCATTCGCAGTCGCTTAGACCTCGCAAGCACACCAAGCTTTGCCCGCAATTCAACAAGCCAGGTTGCATCAGTTTCAATGCTCTCGCCTACCAACTCAACTTTGTGCACGAACTCAAGCCACGACGAATAATTCGCCAAGTCAGATACATAGTCGAATAGTTTTTCAACAGAAACTGGCACCTCAACAGAGGCAACTAAATCCATTCAGTTGCTACTAATACTCTGGGTGATGCTGATCGTGATCATGATCTTGATCTTGATCGATTTCACGGCCCTCACTAGATGCGTCAAAAGCACCAAAGGCTCGCGACAACAACCGACCACGGGCTCGCAGTCGGCCATCGAGGTCTCCCGTTCGATCAAACTGCGGCGTCCACGGCATCGCTTGAGTTTCTTGCGGATCAATTGTCTCGATCTCGGTTTCGATCTCGGTTTCGACCTCTGGCACCGACACAGTCTCAAGAATCGGCTCTGGCTCACGGGCAGGCGCCGCGACAACACGCGTCGCAAACTCAAACAGATCTTGAATGACCGCGCCAGTCTTACCTTTTTCGCGCTTCTGTTTTTTAACAGACGACGATCGCGATGAAGTTCGCACAGACTGACTTGCAGGGGCGCTAAATAACCGCTGCTTTTTCGTTCGATTATCAATAATCTGCCAGTCACGTGGCACAACCAGCGAGTCAGCGTGCCGGCGACACAAAACATTCACCCGCGATGAATCTCTCGGTATTGGCGAATCAACGCTCACTAGCAAGTTGGCCGTGTCAATTACATACGCAACTTCGCCCCGTTCGCGACATGATGGTCGCTCACACTTCCTAGTCATAAAGACAGATTAGGTCAGATCGTTGGTCGCATTCGACGTACCTGCATTTCATCTCGACCGGGTACTTTGAAAGTATTCCGCTTTGCAACTAGCGTGTCACGAGACGCCAAAGGGGTGGAATGACCGACGAGAAACGATTAGTCATCGAGCTTGACCACCTTCGCAAGATGTACGGTGATTTTGTAGCAGTTGAAGATGCCAATTTTTCTATTGCAAATGGCGAATTCTTTGCGATCCTCGGTCCAAGCGGTTGCGGAAAAACCACGATGCTAAAAATGATCGCGGGTTTCGAAAAGCCCACCTCGGGTCGCGTGTTGCTTGACGGCGAAGATGTTTCGTCAGTTCCTCCATATCGGCGCAATGTCAATACGGTGTTTCAGCAATACGCACTGTTTCCACACATGAGCGTGTTCGACAACGTGGCTTTTGGTCCGCGTAGTGCAAAAAAGTTTGACGATGCACGCATAAAAAAAGATGTTACAGAAATTCTAGAAGTAGTTCGTCTTGGCAAATTTGCGGCCCGCAAACCTTCACAACTTTCTGGTGGTCAGCAGCAACGAGTTGCGCTCGCGCGCGCGCTAGTTAACTACCCGAGTGCTTTGCTTTTGGACGAACCGCTCGCGGCACTCGACTTAAAGCTTCGTGAGGCGATGCAAATTGAACTCAAGCGCATTCAGCGAGAAGTTGGCATCAGTTTTATTTTCGTGACCCACGACCAAGGCGAAGCAATCACAATGAGTGATCGAATCGCCGTAATGAGCGAGGGCAGGGTCGAACAAATTGGAACCCCCGAGCAAATTTATCGTTCGCCAGCATCATTGTTTGTGGCTGGATTCATCGGTTCAGCCAATTTGCTGCCAGCGACAGTGGAGTCAAATTCGAAGCAGTGGCTCCACGTGCGCACGACGCGTGGAATAGCCCTGAAGGTACCCGTAACATCAGCGTCGTTTGCAGTCGGTGACAAGGTATGCGTAATGCTGCGACCAGAGCGGTTGCATCCTGCCCAGTCGATAGACGAATCTGGAAGTGGATTGGATGGAATTTTGACCGACCTTGTATACCAAGGCGCTACTGCTCGCCTCATCGTGCACCAGACCGACGACACCGAGATTTCAGCACTTATAGACGCCAATGCCTTACCTTCCTGGGCTCGACCAGGTGAAAAAATTTGTTTGGTGTGGTCCGACGACTGCCCATATGTTTTGGCCGGATGGCCAGACCACGCCGGCGCCACTACCACCAGTGTTGACCATGTGGAAGCATCGCTATAGATTCATTACACTAGGGGCATCGTAAATTAGTGTCGAGGTCTAACGACAAAAGGGGAACTATGAACAAGCGCCACAAAACTTCGAGAACACCAACCAATCCGTGGACTCGTCGAGAATTTCTGATTCGTAGCGGCGCTCTCGGCGTTGCTGGCATTTCGTTGCCCGCACTTCTTGCTGCCTGCGGCGGAGGCGGCGGCGGATCAAACGCGTTGCTGTTTGATAACTGGCCGTTGTACATCGACCCTAGTGAAGACGGCTTAGTCGGTTCGGTTGAGCGCTTTGCGGCAGCAAGCGGTGTTGACATGTCTTACGTCGAGTCATACAACGACAACGACGAGTACTTTGCCAAAATTCAGCCGTTGCTCGGCGCTGACAAACGGATCGAGCCCGATCTCATCGCACCAACCTTCTGGATGGCGGGTCGACTCATCAACCTCGGCTGGGTGGACAAACTCCCGCTCGACAAGGTGCCTAACAAGTCCAATCTTGAAGACAACTACGTGAAGCCACCGTGGGACCCCACCGGCGAATACAGCTTGCCGTGGCAAGCGGGCACCGCGGGTATCGCGTACAACATTGATGTCACTGGTCGCGAATTGAAGAGCACCTCTGAATTGTTTGATCCGGCGTTCAAAGGCAAAATCGGCATGCTCACCGAAATGCGCGACACGATGGGTCTCATCCTTATGTCCGAAGGTATCGACATCACCACGATTTCGTCGTTCGAAGAAGCTGCCAGCGCGTTCGAAATACTCGAGCGAGCCAAAGCCGATGGTCAGATTCGTGCCTTCACCGGCAACGACTACATCGACGACCTCGTGAGCGGCAACTACGCCGCATGTGTCGGTTGGTCGGGCGACGTGTTGCAGTTGGGCAAAGACTCACCGAACATTCGCTTCGTCGTCCCAGAAGAAGGTGGCACGCTTTGGGCTGATGTCATGGTCATGCCGAAAGGCACCGAAAACACCGACGCCGTGGCGAAGTGGCTCGACTTTGTGTACGACCCCGAGCAGGCTGCACAGATCACTTCGTACGTGCAGTACTTCTCACCAGTAAAGGGTGTGCAAGAAGAAGTCGCCAAGATCGACCCAGAGTTGGCGGAAAACCCACTGGTGTTCCCCGATTCAGCAACGGCATCACGCCTTAAGTCGTGGGCGAACCTGTCGGAAGATGTCGACGCTCAGTTCGCTGACGCCTTCTCGGCAATTATCGGCGCGTAAACTAATGCTCGCGAGGCGAGCTGACATTGTAGGACTCGGCGCACTCGCAGTTTCTGCGTCCTGCTTGGTGGCGCTCGGGACCGGTTGGTTCCAAGGCACGCTCAATGCGCTAGTGGTGTTGCTGCTGCTGATCGTTGTGGTTGGAGTTCTCGTGCTGGCAGCCTTCGGTGGTCCAGAAGCACGACGACTCCTCGCCCCATACGGACTTATGAAGCCAGGGCTTTTGTGGATGGCGCTCTTTTTCTTAGCGCCGGTATGGTCGCTCGTGCGCATCTCTCTTTCAACTAAGGAGAGCCGCTTCTCAGTGCGATACGAATTCAACTGGGCGTGGGAAAACTACTCGCGAGCCTTCAGCGACTTCGGCGGCCAATTTCAACGCGCATTTTTGTATTCATTTATTGCCACGATTTTAACCATCGTGATTGGCTATCCAATTGCTTACGTGATCGCATTTCGTGGCGGTCGGTTCAAAAACTTCCTACTTGGGTTGGTGGTGATTCCATTTTTCACGAGCTATCTCATTCGCACCATCGCGTGGAGCACGATTCTTGCCGACCAAGGGCCACTCGTCTCAGTACTAAACAAATTGGGCTTAGTGAACGTGTTCGAGTGGTTGCACATTATGGACAATGGCAAACTGCTCAATACGCCAGCAGCCGTAATCGGTGGGCTGACCTACAACTTCCTCCCATTCATGTTGTTGCCCATCTACGTGAGCCTCGAAAAAATCGACCAGAATCTCGTGAATGCGGCCAAGGATCTGTACTCCACACCCACGGTTGCATTTCGCAAAGTGGTGCTACCGCTATCCATTCCTGGTGTATTCGCAGGGACACTATTGACCTTCATACCTGCGGCTGGCGACTTTGTCAACGCCCAGTTTCTTGGTAACCCAAACACAACGATGATCGGCAACTCAATACAAGATCAGTTTTTGCGGCAGAACAATTATCCTGTGGCGTCCGCCATGAGCACCGTACTGATGGTAAGCATCACAGCGCTGGTGCTGCTGTATACGAAATTCTTCGGCACCGAGAAGCTGGTATGAACTCGCTCCGTTCGCGAATTGCTCGCATCAGCCTAAACGTGTTTGCGGGTTTGGGGTTGGTGTATCTATTTACCCCAATTTTCTTCATCGTGTTGTTTAGTTTTAACAAACCAAAAGGCAACTACAACATCGTCTGGCAAGAGTTCACCTTTGACAACTGGCTTGACCCGTTTTCGCAAAGTTCCCTAACTGCAGCGCTGTGGACGAGTCTGCGAATTAGTGCTGCAGCCACGTTGATTTCGACGATTTTTGGTTCACTCATTGCCCTTGCGTTGTCACGACGAGCATTTAAGGGAAGTTCGGTGATCAACCTGCTACTCGTGCTACCTCTTACCACACCAGAAATCGTGTTGGGTTCGTCATTGGCAACGCTATTTTTGAATCAGACATTCGTGGACTTTGGGTCCATCACTGTGATGATTGCTCACGTAATGTTTCAGGTGAGCTTCGTCGCACTCACCGTGCGCGCCCGAATTCGCGGGTTTGATTGGACTCTTGAGCAAGCCGCGGCCGACTTGGGTGCAAAACCCTGGCGCACCTTTCGCTACGTGACTTTTCCGCTGATTTTGCCAGGAGTGCTCGCCGCGTCGTTGCTGGCGTTTGCGCTCTCTATCGATGATTTCATCATCACATTTTTTAATTCTGGCTCGACCGTGACCTTCCCATTGCAAATTTACGGTGCTGCTCGTGTACGAATTCCGCCACAAATCAATGTGTTGGCTTCAATGGTATTATTTTTCAGTGTGGCACTGCTTGTGCTCGGCACCCTGAGCGGACAGCGCTCCGAAGCAGTCAAAGCATTGAAGCGATCAAAAGACAAGTGACACACCCCATTGCATAAGGACCATTGCGGCTGACCGCCTTGATACTAGATTTGTGCACATGGCGACCCCAGTAATCAAAACACTGGGTGTACCTAAAGAGACCAAAACTTCTGAGGGACGAGTTGCTCTGACTCCAGATGGCGTCCGCGAACTTGAGCGGATAGGGGTCGAGGTGTTTGTCGAGACTGCTGCAGGTCTCGGTGCCTCAATTGAAGACAGCCAATACGAGGCGGCTGGGGCAACAATTGTGCCGACTGCAGCCGACGCGTGGTCGCAGCAGATGGTCGTCAAAGTCAAAGAACCAACCGCAAAAGAATTCGACTATCTTCGACCCGATCTAATTCTCTTCACTTATCTGCATCTTGCGGCCTACCCCAAAGTCGCCGAAGCGCTGCTCAAAAATAAGACGACTTCGATCGCATATGAAACTGTTCAAGAAGCAGACGGCTCGCTTCCTCTGCTTGCGCCAATGAGCGAAATCGCCGGGCGAATCGCCACCCAAGTCGGCGCGTTTTATTTGCAAAGCCCGAACGGTGGTCGTGGAGTTTTAATGGGTGGCGCGCCCGGTGTGCATCCGGCAAAAGTTCTTGTCATCGGTGCTGGCAATGTTGGTTGGAACTCAGCGTGGATCGCCGGCGGAATGGAAGCCGAAGTGGCCTTGCTCGACAAGAATCTCGATCGCTTGCGTTTCATTGACCAAATCATTCGCTCGCGAATCACGACAATCGCCTCGAACCGTGGTGCAATTGAGCGCTACATCGCACAAGCCGATCTAGTTATCGGTGCTGTTCTTGTCGCTGGTGCGCGCGCACCCATTGTCGTTACTGAAGACATGGTAAAAACAATGAAACGTGGCTCGGTGATTGTCGACGTCGCCGTCGACCAAGGTGGCTGCATCGAAACAATTCACGAAACGACTCACAAAGAACCCGTTTACGAAAAACATGGCGTGCTGCACTATGCCGTCGGCAATATGCCAGGTGCAGTGCCTCACACGAGCACCTATGCACTCACCAACGCGACTTTGCCCTATCTAATTGATGTCGCCAAACTTGGCACAAAAAATGCGGCGCTTCGCGACGAACGACTGAAACTTGGCGTCAACACAGTCAATGGCGAAATCACAAATCTTGCAGCCGCGACTGCGCTTAACAAAACTGCTGTTGACTGCTTAAAAGTTCTGTAGAACTAGTCGCAGCAACTATCGCGCCAACCGCAACCTGAACACTTAAAGTGTGCGTGCTCAGCATGCAGGGCCGAACCACAATGGGGGCACTCTGAGAAAACTGCGTGACGTGTGCGACATGAGTCGACTACAACTTTTTGCACCACTTGCACTTGTTCGAAACTTACTTTGCTATCAATTTTTGTAGTGTCCACATCTCAATTATTGCACTAGCGTTGAAGCGATTCGCGCATGACTGACACGACTGACTCTTCAACTCCGGTTAGTCGACGAAATCGCCAATTCAAGTCAGGCAGTGCTCGCGCCGCATTTCAGTCGCGCGATTTTCGACGAATTTGGTTTGGCTCGTTTGCCTCAAACATCGGCACCTGGATTCAAAACGTTGTTTTGCCTGTCTATATATATGGTCGCACAGGCCGCGCCTCTTTTGTCGCGGTCGTGATCTTTGCCCAACTAGGGCCGATTCTGTTGTTGTCGATTCCAGGGGGCGTCATCGCCGATCGAGTGAATCGAAAGAAGTTTCTCGTTTCGATGCAAGTTCTGCAACTGTTGTGCTCGCTTTTGCTGGCATTCTTTGCAGCCAACGACGTCGCCATCTGGCTTATCTTTACCGCCCAACTCGGTGTCGGCATTGGCAACGCGCTGCAAATACCTGGCTGGTCTTCGATGCTCACAACTCTCGTGCCGCCAAAAGACCTTGCTGGCGCCATCTCGCTGAACTCAACCGTGATCAACGGCGCACGAGTGATCGGCCCGATAATCGTCGCCGTGCTTGCGCAATGGAATGTCACAACGGCACAGTTCTTTTCAATCAACGCCGTCACTTATTTGTTCGTTATTTTTGCGCTGATTAGTGTGAAGATCCCTGAATTCACTCGCGACACAACTGCCGGTTGGCGTAGATTCACGTTTGCGTTCAAAATCGCCCGCGAACGCATCGTCGTCTCGCGACTCGTTTTAACTCTCGCCTCTTTTTCGCTTCTCTCTTTGCCATATGTCGGTTTGTTTCCTGCAGTGGTCCAACTCAACTTCGGGATCGAGTCTCAAAGTTCGACATATAACTGGCTTTACGCAACTTGGGGATTCGGTGCTTGCCTCGGCGGTCTTAGTGTCTCAACTGTTTTCGTCGACGTCGATAATCGCAAACTCATTCGTGTCGGCTTCGCAAGTTTCAGCGTCAGCATGATGGCATTTGCACTTGCCCCGAACGTCAGTCTTGTGTTCTTTTCAGTTTTCTTCCTTGGCGCTGCTTACTTTTTCACAACAACTTCGATGCAGACAGTTCTTGTTTCAGGTCTCTCACCTGAAATTCGAGCACGAGTGATGGCCCTTTGGTTCATGGCGTTCGGTGGCACAGTGCCGATCGGCAACTTAGTTTTCGGCCCGCTTATCGACCGCTACGGTTCGCAGTGGCTTTTGATTATGGGTTCGTTGTGGGCCGCAGTGTTGTGGTGGTGGTGCGACATTGAACGCATTGAGCGCAACCGAAGTGAAGTAGAAACAGTTCTATAAACCTTCGCAAAGCCGCACGAGACCCGTCACTTTCGACCCCTTAACCAGCGCAGCATCGTCACGACTCAGTTTCGCCAGTAGATCTCGCGCTTGGTCAAAACTCACAGCATCAACGTCGTAGAGCTCAGTGTTCACTGCGACCAACTCAATGCCTAATTCAGTTGCGTATTGACGAATTGAACGATGTTCACTTGCAGACTCAGCCAACTCGGCCATCAACCCACAAAAGGCAACTTTTCTCTTGGCGTTAATACTCGCGAGTGTCTCGAGCGCCGCACGCATTGATGCCGGGTTGGCGTTATACGAATCATCAATCACGGTCGCACCCGACTGCAACTTTCTCATTTGCATTCTGAACTCAGAAATTTTCGCCGAAGAAACCGCCGACGCCGCCGCGCCCATATCAATACCCAGTGCGCCAGCCACGCACAAAGCCGCCAAAGCATTGTGTGCCATATGACGACCTGCAACTTGCATTTTTAATTCGACCTCGCCCCACGGCGAAGCGACACTCGCTGTCGCACGACCTCGATCGTCAATCGTGCATTTCACCATTCGAACATCTGCATGTTCTGAGGCTCCAAAGCTCAACACAGTTGCCTCAGTCGCACTGCGCATTGCCCAAACGCGGTCATCATCACGATTCAAAATTGCAACGCCCGCTTTTGGCAGCGCTTCAATCAACTCGCGTTTCGCTTGAGCGACACCGTCAATCGACCCGACTCTTTCTGTGTGCGCATTTGCAACTGCCGTCACTATTCCGATTTGTGGATGAGCCACCGCACACAACTTGGCTATCTCGCCGAATCCACGCATTCCCATTTCGAGCACCAGTGCTTGTGTCTCGTCTGGCGCATTCAAGATTGTCGTCGGCAAACCGAAATCATTGTTGAACGAACGTTCATTGGCGTGAGTTTTAAACGCAACATTTAATGCACTGGCAACCAGATCTTTAGTTGAAGTTTTACCGACAGAGCCAGTTACGCCCACAACTCGCAAACCTAAATTCTGATCAAGTTTCGCTCTACCCCACGCACCAAGCGTCAGCAATGCAGCAACTGTCTCGCTGACTCGAATCGCTGTTCGACCTTGCGGATCGCGTGCAGTCAAATAGGCACCAGCGCCACGCTTGAGCGCATCAGCAATGAAGTCGTGTCCATCGCGTTGATCAATAATCGGTACGAAAAGCTGACCAGGCAAAATTGTTCGTGAATCAAATGAGACTCCGGACAAGTGGGCGTTTGAGCCGACTAATTCTCCGGCAACCGCGCGTGCAACATCTGCTGCCATGAAGCGCATACGGCTTTTATCCTAACTGCGATCTTGCGATGCGACTGTTTAGCGCTGTGATGCGAGTACCGTAAAGACGAATGATTAGCGAAAATCGCAAGTCAAAAACACGCGTCGTCGTTTTATTTGGTGGCGAATCTGCCGAACACGATGTCAGTTGTGTTACTGCAGCCCATGTCCTGCGCGCACTTGATCCACAAAAGTACGAAGTGTCGACCGTTGGCATCACTCGTGAAGGTCGCTGGGTTCAATCAGAGTTGCCGCAATCACCAAACGTCAAAGCGCTAAGTGCGACGGGGTCTGCCACAAGTTCGAACTTGGTTTTTGAAAAAACTTCTGAAACAGAATCGCTAGTCGTTATTCCGTTGTTGCACGGTCCGATGGGCGAAGACGGCACTGTTCAAGGTTTGCTCGAACTGGCACACGTCGCATATGTCGGTTCAGGCGTTTTGGCCAGCGCAGTCGCAATGGACAAATCAGTCGCCAAACAAATCATGTCGGCGAACGGCATCGCACAACAAAAGTTCTTGACTGTCAGAGACACCGACGACGTAAATTCAACAATTGATCGTGCTATCCAAGAACTTGGTTTACCAATGTTCGTCAAACCAGCCAATATGGGTTCATCAATCGGCGTGAGCAAAGTTAAAACTCGACAAGAAGCAGACAAAGCATTAGCCAAGGCATTCGAATATGACGAATGGGTTCTCATCGAAGAAGCCATAACGGGTCGCGAAATCGAAGTTGCAGTTCTCGGCAATGAGTCTCCTCGGGCTTCAGTGCCAGGAGAAATCGTTCCAAGCCATGAGTTCTACGACTATGACGACAAATATGTCGGTGACGGCGCTCAGTTGCTCGTGCCAGCACTACTTTCGGCATCAGAGATTTCTGAAGTGCAACAACTTGCGATCAAAATTTATCGCACTCTTCGAAGTGACGGCATGGCTCGCGTTGACTTTTTTTACGAAGAGGGCAAGCGTGGCTTTTTGTGCAATGAAATCAACACAATTCCTGGCTTTACGCCGATCTCTATGTATCCAAAACTTTGGCAAGCCTCAGGTGTCAGTTACCCCGAGTTAATCGACGAACTAATTGCGCTCGCACTCGCCCGTCAAGCTAAGCGTCGCAACAAAACTTCGCGCTAAATACGGGTTAACTATTCGCTAGCGATGAGGCGGCGGCGATGTATTGCTGATTGCCGATCACAAACCTGCAGGCGGAATATTTATTTTCATCCCGGCAAACAAGAACACATCGATGCTCGACCACTGGTTGGCTGCCAACAGCGCTGGCATCGAAACACAGAACTTCTTTATGATCACATACAGCGAGTCACCCTGTGCAACTTCATATGTGCCAGCGGGTCGATTGCCGCAACCAGGTTTGCCGACCGGGCTCGCAGTTGTAGTTTGCTGAACGTTTGTCGACACGACTTGTGCCGACGGCGGAAT
>JANRBC010000144.1 GCA_030727685.1 Ilumatobacteraceae bacterium | reverse complement strand
GGTGCAAGAAGCATGACGCGAGTTAATTTGACGACGATCGCAGCGTCTTGGGCATCATCGTTGCCCGAGGCGGCAGTTGCCACCGTTTGGGCGACATCGTGAACGCTCGCACCGACCCATGAACCGAACTGCGCGCCGCTGAAGCCAATTATTTCGCCGATTGCAGGCAGTAGAAAAATCGCGAGGGTGCCACAGATTGTTACGAGGGCGATTGCGTAAGCCATGTCGTCATCGTCGGCATCGCTAACAGGTCGCATCGCCGCAATTGCTGAAGCACCACAGATTGAAAAACCTGTGGCGACGAGCAGGCTTAAACCAGGTGACAGACCCATCTTTTTGCCCAGCCATTGTGTGCCTGTAAAAGTTGCTGCGACAACGACGATGACGAGGACCAAACCGGGCGCGCCAAGTTCGCGAACTTGAGAGAATGAAAGTTGTAGACCAAGCAAGACAATGCCCAGTCGAAGCAAGTTTCGTGCCGCAAAGCCGAGACCAACTCGGCATTCATCGGGCAACAAACCCAAATTTGAAATCAGTGCGCCAAGTACGACAGCGATGACCAATGGCGAGACGACGCCGGCTGTGTTGTTCTTAATTAAGTATTCGACAACGAATGCGACAGCGGCGATCGACGCAGCAATTGCGAGACCTGGCAGGTGTTTGAACTTCAACATCGCACAACGAGATTAGTGCTCAAAATAAAAGAGCCCCGGCCGAAGCCGGGGCTCTTTAAATTCAATTCAATCTTGCGATTTAGGCTTCTTTGTAACCTTCTGCCTTTGAGCGCGCGATTGCGATGCCCAAGATCAAAAGACCATAACCAGGTTTTGCAAGCACGTCGGCGATTGTGTAGCCAACTTGAATCAAAGTTGATGAGTCCATCGCTTCGAGCCCGATTGCTTTGGCCAAGAAACTCTCGCTATCACCCAAGAGGTAAGCGATTGGATAGACCGACCAAGTCACCAACAACACATAGCGAAGGTTGTTGAGTTTCTTGCCGATTTCGCCAGACTGACCTTTGAGTGCTTGTCCAACTTCTCCTGCGAACAAGTTCCAGAGGATGTAGACAAAGAAAACCATTGAAATAGCGAACCAGATCATGCTGGCATTGCTGCCTGACTCTGCGATTTCGCCCGGGTAGCCAGTTGCGATCATCAACAATGCTGCAACTGCAAGCTTTGTCGTGAGGCCACTTGCTTTTTCTTTGGCAACGCCCGAGACAACTACGAGTTCTGCTACAAGTAGCGGAACTGTGAGCAGCCAGTCTGCATAGCGGTAACCTTCGTTCCAAGGTGCGCCATCGGCGAAATTGCTGAACATTCTCCAGTAGTGATAAGCGGCGATACCGCAAATCATTGCTGACATTGTTACGGCACTGCGATAAGCAGGCGAAACACGACTACGTGAGACCAAGTAGTAAACAAACGAGATTGCCATCGCTGCTACGGCGAAAGAAAACGCGTTGTACACCAATTGGTCATTGCTTGTTACAAGCTTTTCCATTTGTGTCCTCCGGTAGTTATTACAGGCGTTCCGGTCACGTATTGCAACCTTAAAGAATCCCCAAGAGATATATAAGCACAGTTAGGGGGTTCTTGCGATCTCTCTGACCCTCTAAAACCCTTATTTGATAAGCCTTGGTAGGGTTTGTGCATGGCAAACATCGCGTCAGTGGTTCGACGCAAAGTCGCTAACTGGACAGTCACGGCCGTGCGAAAAGATGGATCGCAAGCCAGCAAGCCTGATGTTTTGGTCACAGAAGAGCCTCTCGAAATTCGCGCCGAGTCGCCGCAACAAGAAGCACAGCCAATTGCGGTGACGATGCGAACGCCGGGTCACGATTTTGAATTAGCAGTTGGGTTTTTATATACCGAGGGCATGATCAAACGCGCCGACGATGTTCGTAATGTGCGGTATTGCCAGCTTCCAGACACGGCCGAACAACAATTTAATGTCGTCACAGTTGGTCTTTCGGTGCCGTTCGACGAGGCGCTGTCGCGGCGCGGCATGGTGACATCAGCGAGTTGCGGAATTTGTGGCACAACTTCGATTGAGCAACTCGCACAGATCACAAGCCGCATCGAGTTGACCACCGGGCCTGTGATGACTTCGAAAATGCTGACATCGTTGCCGGACATAATTCGCAAAGCGCAACCGACCTTTGATCGCACGGGCGGGTTGCATGCAGCCGGGTTAGTCGACGCATCTGGCGATGCATATTGTGTGCGTGAAGATATCGGCCGACACAATGCAGTCGACAAAGTAATTGGTAAAGCCGTGCTCGATAGCAAGTTGCCGATATCAAACCACGCGTTGGTCGTGAGCGGGCGCTTGTCGTTTGAGATTATTCAAAAAGCAGCGATGGCAGGTATCGCATTTATCGCTGCCGTTGGCGCGCCATCAAACTTGGCCGTTGAGACTGCTGAAGATCTTGGTATCACGCTTGTTGGTTTCGTGCGCGATGGCACGGCAAACATTTATACGCACAAACACAGAATTACAAATTAGATAGCCTGAGGGTCTTGCCCTTGTAGCTCAGTGGATAGAGCACCGGACTTCTAATCCGTTGGTCGTAGGTTCGACTCCTACCAAGGGCGCCAA
>JANRBC010000143.1 GCA_030727685.1 Ilumatobacteraceae bacterium | reverse complement strand
TCAGGTTGCGGCAAGACAACTACGTTGCTCGAGATTTTGAACATGGTCGCGCCTGAGGCGGGCACGATCACTG
The DNA here is from genome assembly GCA_030727685.1 of Ilumatobacteraceae bacterium. GTDB lineage: Bacteria > Actinomycetota > Acidimicrobiia > Acidimicrobiales > Ilumatobacteraceae > BACL27. Next base: position 2,528 of record JANRBC010000143.1, on the reverse strand, counting down.
TTCTTGGCCGCAACGTCGAGAACCTTTCGAAATCAGAGCGTCTCGAGATGCGCAAAGACTTGCAAATCGTGTTCCAAGACCCATTTGCTTCGTTAGACCCACGCCTGCCGATCGGTGATGCAATTGCAGAACCACTCGAAAACTTCGGCATGTCGCAGCAAGAACAAAACAAGCGAATAGTCGAATTGCTTGAACTTGTTGGTCTTAACCGTGAACAAGCCAGCAAATATCCGAACGAGTTCTCGGGTGGGCAGCGTCAGCGCATCGCAATCGCGCGAGCGCTCGCACTCAACCCAAAAATAATTGCGCTTGACGAGCCTGTTTCGGCGCTCGACGTAAGTGTGCGCGCAGGTGTGCTCAACCTGCTCGCCGAATTGCAAGAAAAACTCAACTTGAGTTATCTGTTTGTCTCTCACGACTTGGCCGTGGTGCAACATGTCGCTGACGACATCGCCGTGATGTATCTCGGTTCGATCGTCGAGTCGGGGTCAGTGCGCGAGGTTTTCGCAAATCCGCAACATCCATATACGCAAGCGTTGCTTTCGGCGGTGCCGATTCCTGATCCGCTAGTTGAACGCAATCGCAAGCGAATTTTGTTGCAAGGCGAGTTGCCGAGCCCAGCCAACCCACCTTCAGGCTGTCGTTTTCACACCCGTTGCCACGTTCGTGCGACTCTGTCGCCTGAACTTGCCGCACGATGTGCAAGTGAGCGACCATCGCTAAGTGTCAGCAAGCACGGCGCCGTCGCGTGCCACGCTCCGCTCAACTAGTCGTAGTTCGCTAGTCGCATCTAAGGTTGTCGCGTGGCAGAAGCGTGGCAAGAAGTTGATGGTGCGCTGTACAAAAAATTTGTCTTTGCGAATTTCGCTGAGGCGTTTGACTTTATGACGCGGGTGGCGGCGATCGCCGAAGCGCAAAATCATCACCCCGATTGGTCTAACTCGTGGAATGTAGTTGAAATTTCTCTGCGCTCGCACGACAAAGGTGGCAAAATTACCGAGCGCGACCACCGACTCGCTGCGTCAATTGACGAATTGCAGCAGTCGTAATGGCAAAGAGCGTTTTTACTCGAACAGATAAGTTTCCGGGATGGTGGGTCGTCAGCGCCTGCTTCACGCTTCTCACTTTTTCGTCGGGTCTAGGTTTCTACGGTCTGGCTGTTTACTTACAAGCATTTAGCCGCGAACTCGGCTGGTCAGTTTCGTCGATTTCGTTGGCGACAACTTTCTTTTTCTTAGTCGGCGGACTTTCGGGCATTCCGATCGCCAAGTTCATCGCCAAACACGATGTGCGAATCATGATCATCGGCGGTGCGACGGTCGCCGCTCTCGCTCTATTCTCGATGCGCTTCGTCGAGCAACGTTGGCAACTCTTTGTTGTTTATTGTTTCTACGCACTCGGCTGGTCGGCATCTGGCATGGGGCCAGTGACGACAGTAGTGACGCGATGGTTTCAGGTGCGACGGGCGAGTGCATTGGCTGTTGCATCGACAGGTCTTTCGATGGGTGGCATTGTTGTTACACCATTTATTAAATGGATTCTCGACACACAAGGCATTCGCAACGGCTCGCCATGGTTGGCGTTGATTTGGTTTTGCGGCACCGTGCCAATCACGTTGCTTTTGTTGCGTGCGTTTCCGCAACCTTATGGTTGGTTGCCCGACGGCGCGCGAGCAGCGCCTGGTGATATTGCAAATATTTTGGGCACGCCACTTGCTGACGCAGTGCGCAGCAAGTTTTTCAAAGCAGTAACTTTTGGTTACATTTTTGCACTCGGTGCTCAAGTTGGTGGTGCGTTGCAACTTGTCAAACTTGTTGAAGAACGCACTGACCGCTCGACTGCGACGCTGGCAACGATCGTTCTTTCGACAATGTCGATTGTTTCGCGATTTGCGGCGGGTCGCATCATTCCGAAGCTAAACATGACGCGATTTACAGTTGGTCTTGCTGCGATGCAAGGTGTTTCGCTGGCAAGTCTCGGCTTAATCAACAATCGAATCGGCTTGTTGTTAGCGATTGGCTTGTTCGGCGTCACGATTGGCAACATGGTGATGATGCAATCGCTGTTGCTGGCCGAACGTTTTGGTGTTCGCGACTATCCGCGTATTGCGGCGCGCTCTGGTTTGATTTCATTTTCGGGCACTGCACTTGGCCCGCTTTTATTGGGATGGCTCTACGACGTCGCTGGTGGTTATCGCTCGTCGTATCTCGCCGCCGGAGTCTGCTCGATTATCGGCGCAATTCTGTTTTCATTTGCAGGTTCTGCCACGGTTACACCTGACAAAATTGCTTCGGCCGAAGTTGCTTCAGCGAATTCGCAATAGAATTTTTTGTTATGTCTGATTTGCATCCAAATACTTTGCGGGTTATCGCTGCCGCTCGCGAAGCGGGTCTCGAGATTACAACTCGCAGGTTTCCCGAAGGCACCAAAACTGCGGCCGATGCAGCTGTGGCAATCGGCGTTGTAGTTGGTCAAATCGTGAAGAGCTTGGTCTTTGGTGTTGATAACGAAATCGTGATGGCGTTGGT
>JANRBC010000142.1 GCA_030727685.1 Ilumatobacteraceae bacterium | reverse complement strand
ATGGAGCCAAAAATCGCCGAGGTGCGCAAAATGATCTCGGCGGCAAACCTTGACGACAAAGTCAATCTCGAAGTCGACGGCGGCATCAGCGTCGAAACTGTTTCTGGTGCAGCAAAAAGTGGCGCCAATGTTTTAATTGCAGGTAGCGCGTTGTTTCGCGACCCAAAAGGATTAACCAACGCCGTGACAGAAATTCGCGCGGCCGCCACCAAGGCTTTCGCCAGCCGATAAAACTTTTTGCAACTATTTACGCGACGAGTGGCGCGCGGCTTGAATAAGGCGCTTGATAATAACAAGCCCGATCAAGAAGACAAGCACAAAAAATAGCGGAAGCAAAAAAACTTGCAGCAATTGCGTTGGCTGTGAAGCGAAAAGCGACAACACACCTGAATCAATAAAGTCACCATTTGGTAGCAAAGTTATAACTGGGTCTTCGAATTTCGGGCACGGCACATCTGACTCGTCAATACCGACAACGGCGTCGCCGCCAAAAAGTTGTTTTTCTGCTCGAACTTTTGATTCAAGTGTCGTGAACAATTCACTAGCGCCAGCGCCAACCAGATAAATCTTGCCTGGCTCTAAAAACAAGGTTTCGCGATCGGCGTAGCGCACCGAGATTAAACCCGAACCGGCATAAGCGCCGAGCGAACCCCCGCGCACTTGCACAACTCGATATGTCGCCAACAAATCATCGGTTGAAATTAGTTCACCAAGAAAAGTTGCCGTCGCAGCACGGGGCACAACACACCCAGCAGGCAATGTCGTTTGTGTCGCCGGGTCTATCGTCGGAAGCAAATCGTCAACCTCGCCTCCGCTGCCACCTTGCTCATCAGGAATCGCATCGTCAATCGGCGGAATCGCATCGTCAATCGGCGGGGTCGTCGCCACAAATGAACCAGCACCGACCGCAGTCGTGCCCGAACTGAAACTAATCGCCGCCGCAACGGCGACAGACAAAATTATCTTCCGGTAAATTTTGGCTCTCGCTTTTCGATAAAGGCACGCATCGCTTCAGCCGTGTCGCTCGTTGCAAAGTTGATTGTCTGCGCGGCAGCCTCGTCGTCCAAGGCTTCTTCAAGAGTTACGTTCAGCGAATTATTTAAAAGACGCTTGGTCTGCGCCAATGCGATCGGTGGACCCGCAGCAAGTTTGCGCGCCCAGTTATCAACAAACGCATCAACTTCGCCATCAGGCAGAACTCGATTGATTAGACCCATCTCAAGCGCGTCGTTTGCGCTAATAATTTCTGCCAACAATGCGAGTTCTTTGGCGCGATGCATGCCTATGCGTCGCGGCAACAACCACGAGCCGCCAAAGTCAAGCGACAATCCGCGACGTGCAAAAATTTCAGAAAACCGCGCCGTCGAAGATGCCACAACCAAGTCACAACCAAGTGCCAAGTTGCAACCCGCGCCCACTGCAACACCACGTACCTTGGCAATTGTCGGTTGAGGCAGACGTTGCAAAGCGATGCAGGCATCGTTGACTCGCCGCATCGCCGCCAAGTGATGCACTTGGTTATGCGCACCCGCACTGGCACCAGCAGCGGCGGCATTGCCCCCTCGCCCACTCAAATCTGCACCCGAGCCAAAATCGTTGCCAGCACCCGTGACAACAACAACTCGATCGTCGGCGCGCGATGCAATTTCACGAAAAATCTCGGCCAAGCCATCCCACATTGCCGAATTAATCGCGTTTTTCTTCTCAGGCTGATTAATCGTCACCGTAACAACAGAATTTTCACGAAAAACCTGCAGAGTTTCCATTGCATAGACGATACTTGCCATATGGGATTCAACCCGACTCGCAAACGCAACACCCGCCCGATCGATTATTTAATCGTCGCCAGCGCAATGCTTGCAATTACCGCACTCGTGATCTGGGCATTTTTCGGCTAGCTATTTTTAGTTAACGAAACATCTGATCAAATGTCAAAATCAATTTGGAACGGTCTCTACGGCAACATTGAAGTGCGTCGCGTTCAACCCTACGAAGCACTCAAGAACTACATCTGCCCTGGCTGCAACCAAGAAATTGCCAAAGGCACAGGCCATTACGTTTGCGTGCCATCCGAGGCGCCAGACTTGCGTCGACACTGGCACTATGCCTGCTGGGATCGTCGCACCGCAAACTAAAAAGCATCGCGCACAATCTCAACTTTTACTCCCATAACAGAAGCGACATCAAAACGCACGGCACTGTAACTAATCGTCTGACTAGCCAAAAACTTTTTTGTTGCAATGCGCAGTTTTTTCTGTTTTGCTGGCGTTACCGATTCGAGTGCCGAGCCAAAATAATTTGATGCTCGCGCCCGCACTTCGACAACAACAATTGTCTTAACTTGCGCCTCGCGCAAAACGGCGACAATGTCGAGTTCGCCTTCGCGACAGTGCCAATTTCGGGCAACAATTTCGTAGCCATCTCGCTGATAAAAACTTGCCACCAAATCTTCTGCCCATCGGGCTCGCGCCATGCGCACAACCGCGCGATCGCGCGCAGTCAAACCACCGCGGCTTACGCGTCTTGTGGTGGCAGTTCTTCGATGTTCAGGTCTTTGAAACTCATCACTCGCACCTTCGGCACGAACCGGCTCTTGCGGTATAGATCCCACACCCATGCGT
>JANRBC010000141.1 GCA_030727685.1 Ilumatobacteraceae bacterium | reverse complement strand
TGTGGGGTAACCTTATTTTGTTCGATTTTTTGATGGATGGATGAAATGCAGCAACACATAACCGACTACTCAGCAAGATTGTCATCAGCTTTGGCCTTGCCGGCAATCAATCAGGTGCCGCAACTTGCTCAAGCATTTAAAACCGCTTGGGATAACAAGAAAACTATTTATCTTTGCGGAAATGGTGGCAGTGCGGGCAATGCAATCCATTTAGCGAACGACTTTTTATACGGGGCCGGCATCAATCGTGGCATTGGTCTGCGCATCGAATCTCTTTCTGCAAACGCCGCAGTTTTGACCTGCTTGGCCAACGACATTGGCTACGAAGAGGTTTACGCTGAGCAGTTGCGCGTCAAAGCAAACGCAGGCGATGTTTTGGTGGTTTTCTCGGGCAGCGGCAATTCACCAAATGTTGTTCGTGCACTCGAAATGGGCAACAAACTTGGCATGGAGACATTTGCGATTCTTGGATTCTCTGGCGGCAAGTGCAAAGAAGTTGCGAAGCATCCGCTGCATTTTGCGATTAATGACATGCAAATCGCTGAAGACTTGCAGTTGATTATTGGCCACATGATTATGCAGTGGCTATGCAGCGACGCAAACAGCGGCAAATAGTCAACGAGGTCGCGTTTTGACTGTCGCTGTTGTAACTGGCGGAGCGGGTTTTGTTGGCAGTCATTTAGTAGATGCGCTTCTTGCTGAAAACATCAAAGTACGAGTTATTGACAATTATTCGACCGGTCGACCAGAAAATTTGGCGCATGTTTCGGGGAAAGTTGAATTAGTCGAGGCAGACATTGCCGCAAGTGGCAGTTGGCAAAAAAGTATCAAAGATGCTGATTGGGTTTTTCACCTGGGCGCGCTCGCAGACATCGTGCCAAGTATTCAGCGTCCTGATGATTATTTTCAAGCCAATGTTGTCGGAACATTTAATGTTCTTGAGGCCGCCAAGCATGCCAGTGTCAAGCGATTTGTTTATGCTGCTTCGTCTTCGTGCTACGGAATTCCGGATTCTTATCCGACATCAGAGTCTGCTGAGATACGCCCGCAATATCCGTATGCCTTGACCAAGCGACTCGGTGAAGAATTAGTGATGCATTGGGCGCAGGTTTATCAACTGCCCGCAATTGCGCTGCGACTGTTTAATGTCTATGGCCCGAGATCGCGTACGTCTGGCACTTATGGTGCTGTGTTCGGTGTGTTTCTGGCACAGAAACTTGCGAACAACCCTTTCACAGTTGTCGGCGACGGATCTCAAACGCGCGACTTTACGTATGTTACGGATGTTGCTAACGCATTTTTGACTGCAGCAAAGAGTTCTCAACGTGGAGAAATTTACAATGTCGGCAGCGGCCAGACGATTTCTGTTAATCGACTTGTCGAGCTTTTGGTTGGCGATGTCACATATATTCCGAAGCGGCCAGGTGAGCCCGATTGCACATTTGCTGATATCGCAAAGATTCGTCGCGACTTGAATTGGCAACCGCAAGTAAACATTGAAAAAGGTGTTGAGCAAGTTCTGGCGAACATTGATTATTGGAGGTCAGCACCAGTCTGGACTCCAGCAACGATTGCAACAGCCACACAAGATTGGTTTAAGTATCTTGGTAACGATGACAAATAAGCGCATTTTCATAACAGGTGGCGCTGGCTACGTGGGTGCGATGCTTGTGCCACGGCTTTTAGAACTTGGTCACTCTGTCACGGTCCTGGATCTGATGTGGTACGGAGATGATGTAATCGACCCACACGAAAAACTCAAAATGGTCAAAGGTGACATTCGTGATCAAGAACTATTGCGCGAGACGATCCCCGGACACGACGCCGTCATTCACCTGGCTTGTATCTCAAATGATCCAAGTTTTGAAATGGACCCAAAACTCGGTGAGTCAATAAATCTTGATGCCTTTAAGCCTCTTGTCGAAATCAGTAAGTCGAGCGGAGTCCAGCGATTCATATATGCCTCGTCGTCAAGTGTTTACGGAGTGAAGAGCGAGCCGAATGTTTCTGAAGACATGTCTCTCGAACCATTGACAGACTATTCGAGGTTTAAAGCCGAGTGTGAGAAGATTCTTGCGAATTATCAATCGCCTGAGTTCACTACCGTGACTATTCGCCCGGCAACAGTTTGTGGATATTCACGCCGACAGCGGCTTGATGTAGTGGTGAATATTCTTTCAAACTTGGCATTCCACAAGCGCAAGATAACAGTTTTTGGCGGCAAGCAGTTGCGACCGAACATTCACATCGCCGACATGGTTGAGGCCTATGTTCTCTTGCTCGATGCGCCAAAAGAGTTGATTGCAGGCGAGATATTTAATGCCGGTTACGAAAACCAAAGTGTTGAAGAACTCGCGCATTCAGTTCGAGATGTAATGGGTGATGATGTCGAGTTAGTAACGTCACCGACTGATGACAATCGTTCGTATCACATATCTTCTGCAAAGATCGCCCGAGTATTAGGATTTGCGCCGAAGCATTCGATTCGAGATGCAATTGTCGACATGAAGAACGCTCTCGAAGGTGGCTTGCTTCCTGATTCTTTGACAGACGATAAATATTTCAACATCAAGCGCATGCAATCTGAAAAGTTGGCGTGATATTGAGGATTGGCCTCGATTT
>JANRBC010000140.1 GCA_030727685.1 Ilumatobacteraceae bacterium | reverse complement strand
TTGTTCAATTTAGATCTCGGTGGCGGCAACTATTCATGTGCGCGCTGCCATACAAAGGGTTGGTCTTATGGTGAACCAGAAATTACTGGTGGCGGTGCGTTCGGCCCGAACCTAACTGGTGGTTCAGCAGTTCGACAGTTTCCGCAACGCGACGCAATGATCGAATTCATTAAGGGCGGCAGCGAATTTGGCAAGAAGTATGGCGAACAAGGTCAGGGTTCGGGCCGTATGCCCGCGTTTGGCTTGATGCTTAGCGACGAACAAATCGGTGCAATTATTGATTACGTGAGAGGTTTGTAAAAGTGTTTGCTCTTCTCGCAGTCAACTTCGAACCTCAGATTCGTGGAATAATCATCGTTGCCATTGCTGTTGGCGTGTTGATTGGCGGAACATATTTAGTAGTCGGCACAAACTTGGGTGCTCGTCTTGGATTTTTAGTCGTTTTGGCCGGCTTTTTCGGCTGGATGGCGATTATGGGAAGTATTTGGTGGGTCTACGGCATCGGCCTTGTTGGTCGTGCTCCGGCGTGGCAGCCCGGTGAGCCAACGACGATCGTGAGAAGTTCTGATTTGTTGGATGACGCTGAAATCATGCTTACTCCTATGAAACCATCGGGCGACGCAGTTGCCGATGCCGCTTCGGCATCTATCGCTTTGCAAAGTGAAGGTTGGTTGTTGCTACAAGAGTCTGACCCGCGACGTGGACAAGCGGTTGCGTCAGCCGATGAAATTATTCAAAATCAAGCCGAAGAGTTTGCGCTTGGCGAATATCTGTCGGTCGCTGTTTACGACAAAGGTGGCGAGCGATGGCCAAAGATCAATGAGTCGCTTGATTTTTTTGCATTCTTTCACGAGCCGCATTATTCACTTGTTGAAGTAGCACCAATCGTGCCACAACGCGTCGAACCAGGTAGGGCACCAGCGAGACCTGTGGTTGACGAAACTCAGCCACGCAGATACGTATATATGTTGCGTGATCTTGGTGCAAAACGGCAGCCATCAATTTTTGTCACGATCGGCTCAACGATCATCTTCTTGCTGCTTTGTCGATTGTTGCACGTTCGAGACTTGCGCTTGCGTGAAAACACAAACGCAGATGCTGGTTCACGTACCTTAGCGAAGAGCTAACAACAGTGGGTCAGTATTTTCCAATTGTTGTTCTAACAGTTCTGGCAATTATTTTTGGCGTCGGGTCGCTTGTTGCGTCAAAACTTTTGGCGCCACGTCGGCCCAATACAGCCAAGCAGGCGCCATATGAGTGCGGCATTGTGCCGAGCCTTGAAGCGCCAGAACGGTTTCCGGTCAGTTTTTATGTTGTCGCGATGCTGTTCATTATGTTTGACATTGAAATAATTTTTGCCTACCCATACGCGGTTGCCAGTGAATCGTTGGGCACTTATGGTTTTTACGAGTTTGTTGCGTTTAGTGCCGTATTTTTCGTCGCGTTTGTTTATGTAATTGCTCGAGGTGCGCTTGATTGGGGTCCGACTAAGAAAGCACGAAAGTTAGTTGAAATCGACGGAGATATTCTTTCAGCGTCACGTTCGACAACGACAACTATTCGACGTGTCGGACTCGAAGGTCGTGAGCAAGAGAAAGTTTCTGTCTGATGGGTTTGATCCAAAATGTTGCAGATGATGGCTTGGGTGGCCTTGAACATAATTTTCTGACTGGTCGAGTCGAAGAACTTGTCAAGTGGTCTCGTTCGAGATCAAGTTGGGGTGCAACTTTCGGATTGGCATGTTGCGCGATCGAAATGATGACTGCGGGTACCGCTCACTACGACTTGGCCCGATTTGGCATGGAAGTTTTTCGTGCATCACCGCGTCAGGCTGACATCATGATCGTGGCTGGACGAGTAAGCCAAAAGATGGCTCCGGTTTTGCGCCAGGTCTATGACCAGATGATGGAACCAAAGTGGGTTATCTCGATGGGAGTTTGCGCCAGCAGTGGCGGAATGTTCAATAACTACGCAATTGTGCAAGGTGTCGACCAAATTGTGCCGGTCGATGTTTATGCGCCGGGTTGTCCGCCGACACCAGAGACTTTGATTCACGCGATCGAAACTTTGCATCAATTGATTGAGGACGGCCAGATTATGCGCCGCCGCGAGTTGACTGGCGCGGGCGCTCAAGTTCATATTCAAGAAATTCCTGCAGGCATCACAACGCCTGTTTCTTTAGGGTCGCGTTGAGTCGTGTCGCAGTCTTCGAATCGAGTTGCTGATGATGTGCGCTTCATCGCCAAAGCGGACTATTTAAAAACACTCGCAAGTTTGCGCGAAGAATGTTTTGAAATGTGTGTTGACCTCACGGCTGTCGACTATTTGACGCACCCGGGGCGCAACATTGCACCTGAGATTTTGGGCCATATAACCCTTGAGCGTTTTGAAGTAGTCGTTAACTTACTTTCTCTTTCGCAACGTCGTCGGGTGCGCTTGCGAGTTCAGGTGGCCGAATCAGACCCGGTTATTGACTCGGCATTTGATTTGTACCCGGGCACCGAAGCGATGGAACGCGAAGTTTTCGATATGTTCGGCATCAAGTTTGACGGTCACCCAGACTTGACGCGAATCTTGATGCCAGAAGATTGGCAAGGTCATCCGTTGCGAAAAGATTATGGTGTCGGCAACATTCCGGTTCAATTCAAAGGCGCCGC
>JANRBC010000139.1 GCA_030727685.1 Ilumatobacteraceae bacterium | reverse complement strand
GCCACTTCTTCAAGATCAATGCGATCGTTGATGCCGCGCATCGCTTCGAGTTCTTTCTCGGTCAGCGTCAACGGCGTTTGTGCACGCAACACCGCCCATTGTTCACGGTCGAACGTTAAATAACGTTCTTGATCGTTGGGCGAAATCACGCCTTTAAATCTAATTTGCTACGCAGCAGTTACCCGACGCAAAAACTCAATTAAAGGCGGATTAACCAACTGCGCGTGCGTCAAGTTAGCGGCATGTGCCGCGCCTTCAATCGCCACGATCTTGCCCGCACCGACTAGTCCGGCCCGCAGAGCCTCTGCGCGGTCCATCGAAATTGCCGTGTCGGCAGTGCCGTGAAAAATTATCGCCGGACACTTAATCTCACTGAGTCGCGATGTGATGTCGTCGCGATCAAGCAAGCAACTAGCGGTGGCTTTAACTGCTTCTCTCGAAAAGCTTTGCCACTTGGCAATCCATTTTTCGTTCTCGCGAGGCTCAGCAATAATGATGTTGGCAATCACGCCAGTTAAATCTGGCACTGGGCCATGTTGCACCCAAGTGTCGACCATCATTCGATAAGCCGCCAAAGTTTCTTCATTGTCGTTGTCGGCCGCCGTGTCGATCAATACGAGCGCCGTCACTCGCTCTGGCGCAGTTAGCGCTGCGCGCATAGACAAAAATCCACCCTGTGACATTCCACCGATTACACATTTCTTAATACCAAGATGATCCATCAGCCCAAGACAGTCACGAGCAGAATCCCAATACGAAAAGTCTTTTCCGTCCCATTTGGTTTGCCCAAAACCGCGTTCGTCCCATGTGATCACGCGAAACTCAGGCGACAACGCGCTTACTTGCGCATCAAACATCGTCTGGTCCATCAAAAAGCCGTGCGCCAAAATCACGACTGGTCCGTTACCGCCAGAGTCTGTGTAGAAAATTTCTTGACCGTTTACTTTTGCAAACCCTGTAGCCACAATTGCCCCCAATTGATAAAAGTTTGATGTTGACCAAACGCTACAACTAGGGCACCAATGTGCGAAATTAGCGGCGATTACTTACTAAACGGCGAAAACCCTGACGCAGCGCCAGCACCACCAGTTAAAACGTCGGCGCCAGTCTCGGTCACCAAAATTGTGTGTTCAAACTGTGCGGTGCGTTTGCCATCGGCTGTCACAGCAGTCCAGTCGTCATCCCACATTTTGTGTTGCCAAGTGCCGAGCGTGATCATCGGCTCAATCGTGAACGTCATGCCTGGTCGCATCACAACTGAATTTCGCGAATCGAAATAGTGCAGCACCTGAATGTCTGAATGAAACTGTTCGCCGATGCCGTGCCCAACGAACGCACGCACCACGCCAAGTTTGTGCAGTTTCGCGTGATCTTCAATCGCCCGACCAATATCGCTTAACGGACGCCCAGACTTCACCGCTTCAATGCCGCGCCAAGTGCACTCTTCGGTTACTTTGATCAACGCACGACTTTCATCGTCAATTTCGCCGACTGCAAAAGTCGCATTCGTGTCACCATGCACGCCACCGATATAGCAAGTCACATCTAGATTCACGATGTCGCCGTCTTCAAGTTTTCGTGAGTCAGGTATGCCGTGGCAAATCACTTCGTTGACCGAAGAGCAAACACTTTTCGGGTAACCCATATAGTTCAGCGGGCTCGGGTATGCGTTTCGCGCAATGCACAACTCGTGCACGAGAGCATCAATCTCGTCGGTGGTGACACCAGGCTTCACTGCTTGCCCTGCAAGTCGCAATACTTCAGCAGCAATTGCACCGGCATGTCGCATTCGTTCAATAATTTCTGGCGACTTAATCGCCGATTCATTCCATCGAGTCACTTCGCCGCTGTCGGCATATGGCGGGCGAGCGATATTGCTAGGCACACTTCGACGCGGGCTCACAACACCTTGCTGCACGCGGCCCTCAAGAGCTTTGTGACAGCGCTTATATTTGCGACCACTTCCGCACCAGCAGGCGTCGTTTGCCGCGGGCATCACGTTGGGTTGGGTCACAATATTCATTGCAGGTTTGCCAACTTTCTTTGGGTTTGGCTATTTCAAATTCTACCGTGCACAATTTCGAGCAACGGATTAACAACCGTCACTCAAAAACGCTTCGCAAAAACTTGATGTCGGCGTCTACGGCTTGTCGATATGGCTCAGAGCCTTGATATATAAGTCCAAAGTGTCCGCCTTTTACTTCGACTAACTGTTTTGGCGCTTCAATCAAGTCAAAACATTGACTATTAGTGGCCAACTCGCACAGTGGCACTTCGTCATCTGTGGCGATCACAAACAGTGTCGGCACTTTCAAATATTTTGCCGGCAAACGTTGTTCGTTGAATTGTGCTTCAAGTTTGCGCTGCAAGATAAAAATTTGATTCGACCAATCGGTTGCGTATTTCTTTCGCATCCGCGTCGCATAACTAACTGCAGCACCGCCCTCTACAACGACTGGCCCTTCGCCTTCGTGCAGTCTGCAGAATCGTACTGCTAGTTCACGGGTAGGCACTGTCGACAAATCAAGAGTCGACCAGTTTTGTCGCGCCCATTCGAATTTTTCAGGGCTCTCATCAAATTTCATTGTGCTGTTGCCGCACACAGGCGTGTGGGCAATTACTGCTCGCACGCGTTCGTCAAACACACCAATAAATTGCAC
>JANRBC010000138.1 GCA_030727685.1 Ilumatobacteraceae bacterium | reverse complement strand
TGTCAGAGCGTGGTTTGTTGGCTGCGGCTGAAGCAGCGGCACTTGCTGCAAAACAGGGTGGCGGAGGCGTGCATAAAGTGCAACTCGGTGATGTTTTGCGCCATTCGGTGAACACAGTCAAACTTTCACCCGACGCAGTCGAAAAGTCGCGCAAAGTCGAACTGCTTAAGCGTGTAGATGCAGCGGCGCGCGCAGTGAATGCGTCGATCGTGCAGGTCTCGGCGGGTTACGGCGATTCACGCAAGCGAATTTTGATCGCCAATAGCAACGGTGTACTCAGCGCCGACGAACAAGTTCGCACACTTTTGCGCGTCAGCGTTGTCGCCACCGGTGACGGCGGCATGCAAACTGGTTACGACTCGCTTGGCCACACGATTGGTTTTGAAATGTTCGACGAAAATGATGTCGAAGAGTTGGCGATTCGTGCGGCAAAGCAGGCCGTGACAAAACTTTCTGCTCGCCCAGCACCATCGGGTGCGATGCCGGTTGTCATCAAACGCGGCAGCGGCGGTGTTTTGTTTCACGAAGCGTGTGGTCACGGTCTTGAAGCCGACCTCGTTGGTAAAAGTGCAAGTGTTTATCGCGGCAAGATGGGCGAACTTGTTGCATCACCTCTCGTCACACTTGTTGACGACGGCACGATGACTGCAGAGTGGGGCGCAATTGGTATTGACGACGAGGGGCATCCTTCGCAACGCAACACGTTGATCAAAGATGGTGTGCTCACCGACTATATGTGGGACTATCTGCGTGCGCGCAAAGAAGGTCGCGCGCAAAGTGGCAACGGTCGGCGTCAGAGTTATCAACACTTGCCGATGGTGCGAATGACAAACACTTTTGTGCTCAACGGCAAAGAAGAACCTGATGACATTATTCGCGACACCAAGCATGGTGTCTACATCGCCAAACTCGGTGGCGGCCAAGTCGACACAGCAAGCGGCGACTTTGTTTTCGGTATGACCGAGGCTTACTTGATCGAGAACGGCGAGATCACAGAGCCGTTGCGCGAAAGCAACTTGATCGGCAACGGTCCAGAAGTTTTGAAAGACATCGACTTGCTTGGCAACGACTTTGCGATGGGCAACCCTGGCACTTGCGGCAAAGATGGCCAAGGCGTGCCAGTAGGTGATGGTCAACCAACATTGCGCGTGAGATCGCTGACAATTGGTGGCACCGCGGCATGAGTGTTGGTGTGCCAGAGTTGCAATCTCTCGCAGACTCGGTAGTTGAACAAGCCAAACCAGGCGAACAGATTGAGGCGTATGTTTCGCGTGGCGGCGAAACTTCGGTGCGCGTCTACGAAGGCGAACTCGAACACTTTGTTTCGGCGCAAAGCGAAGGCGTTGGCATTCGAATTATCAAAGATGGTCGCACTGGCTTTGCTTATGCAGGCACGCTCGAACCATCGGCGATCGCCGAAGTTCTTGCTGAGGCACGCGACAACATTCAGTTCGGCACCGTTGATCAGTGGGCAGGGCTTGCCGAACCTGATGGCGTGGCACAAATACCGCAAAAGTTTTGGGACGAAGAACTCGCCAATTACCCAACCGACAAAAAAATTGAAATCACAAAAGAGTTAGAAAGACTCACGCTTGCCGCCGATGCACGCGTGCGCTCTGAGCAATCAAATTACGAAGATGGCTGGGCAGAAACTGCCGTCTCGACAACGACTGGCATTCGTGAAAGTGGCCGTGGCAACTCGTGTTATGTCTCGGTGGCAACTTTGGCCGATGATGGCGACGAGGCGCAGACAGGTTTTGGTTTTTCGGTTGGCGACTCGCCAAAAGAATTCGACCTCAATAAAGCGGCGCGCGAAGCAGCAGATCGTGCAACTCGATTGCTCGGCGCAACCAAGCCTGCAAGCAAGAGCGTGACGATTGTTTTAGACCCATACGTGACCTCGCAATTTGTCAGCATTTTGTCGAGCGCGTTGAATGGTGAGAACTTGGCGAAAGGCCGCAGTTTGTTTCGCGATCGATTGAACGAACAAGTTGCAGATCCGCGATTTACTTTGGTCGATGACCCAACTAACCCGTTGGCATATACCGCGACAGACATTGACGGCGAAGGCTTGGCGGCGCGACGCAATATCTTGATCGAAAACGGCGTACTCAAAAAATTTGTGCACTCGAGTTATAGCGCTCGCCGCATGAACGCCAAAAGCACGGGCAATGCGACTCGTGGCGGTTTCGCTGGTGGGCCGGGCGTCGGGTGTTTGGCGATGCAAGTTCAACCTGGCAACAAAACGCAAGCCGAGTTGATTGCTGCAATCGACGACGGCGTTTTGATTCAAGATGTTTCTGGCATGCACAGCGGCGTGAACACGATCTCGGGCGATTTTTCGACTGGGGCGTCTGGCATCGTGATTAAAAACGGCACTCTCGGCGCGCCGATTCGTGAATTTACAATCGCGTCGACGCTGCAAAAAATGTTGCTCAATATTGTTGACCTCGGCAACGACATCGATTGGTTGCCGATGCGTGCAGTTGGTCTTTCTTTGGTGATTAGCGACGTAATGATGAGCGGTTCATAACCAGCATGTCAATTTTGCACGCCATCGTGCTTGGCATTGTGCAAGGTCTAACCGAATTTCTACCGATTTCGTCGAGCGGACACTTAGAAATTGTGCCGTGGCTATTTAACTGGAATGACTACGACTCACA
>JANRBC010000137.1 GCA_030727685.1 Ilumatobacteraceae bacterium | reverse complement strand
GGTGCAACCGAAGGCGCAATCGTGTGGATTGGCACATTCTCGTTTGATTACACGCCGGAGCAATAACCATGCGCGTCGTAGTAAAAATTGGTACTTCATCGATAACGACAGATCTGGGCAGTATTAACTCGGCTGCTGTAGGTGCACTCTGCGAAGAAGTCGCCGAGCTACGCAAGGCAAACCACGAAGTTTTAATTGTCACATCGGGTGCTGTCGCGGGTGGCGTTGCCGCATTGAAACTTGGCAAGCGACCAACCGATATGCCGACATTGCAAGCACTTGCGGCTGCTGGTCAAAGTCGATTGATGCAAGAGTACAACGTGCAACTTGATCGCCATCAGTTAGTTGGCGCGCAAGTTTTGTTGGTGCCAAACGATTTCATCGATCGTCATCAATATCTGCACGCTCGCCAAACTTTGTTGCGTCTGCTCGAGTTGGGTTGCGTGCCGGTGATCAATGAGAACGATGCGATTGCCAGCGATGAGATTCGGTTTGGCGACAACGATCGAATAGCAGCCCTTGTTGCCCACAGCGTGTCGGCTGATGTTTTAATTTTGCTGACCGACTTGAAGGGTCTTTACACCGCTGATCCAAATGTTGATCCGAAAGCTGTGTTTATTGAAACTGTTAACGCAGATGACGAATTGTTGTCAGTTCGTGCAGGCAACTCGGCCAACAGCGTTGGCAGTGGTGGGATGGCATCGAAACTTGCTGCTGCTCGAATTGCTTCGTGGTCTGGTGTGCGCACGGTTATTGCCGCCGCGCAACGAAAAAATGTAGTTGTAGATGCCGTCAATCAGGTGCCTAGTGCGGGCACGCAGTTTTTGCCTCGTCAACGTGAACTCACTGCTCGCAAATTATGGATTGCATTTGCCGCACAAGCAACCGGCTCAGTAACAATCGACGACGGAGCGCGCGACGCTGTGCTTCGCCGTAATGTTTCGTTGTTGCACGCAGGCGTCAAGCATGTGCAAGGTGACTTTGAAACCGGCGACACGATCGAAGTTCTCGACAGCGCAGGTCAAGTAATTGCCCGTGGCATGGCCAGTGTCAGTTCGGTGCAGGCGAGTGCTGGCGCGGGTCAAAAAAGTGCAGATCTTGGCGAAGGTATTTCAGCCGAAGTGATTCATCGCGACGACTTAGTCGTGTTGATTGCCTAATTGCTTGATCGACTAACGCGCGTTAGGCGGCAATCGCAAAGGTTTTACGACGAAGCACCACAAGTGCGACCGCACTTGAAATCAAATACGCAAACGAAAATGCCAGGCCCAAGCCGAGAACGTCGTATCTATTAACGAGCAAAATCGCAAAGACAATGTTGAGAGTATTTTCGAACAAATTGATAAAAAACGGCGTGCGTGTGTCGCCGTGACTATAAAAGCCACGCAGCACGAACAAATAAATCGAGAAACCTGAGAGGCCGACGCTTAGGCCGACAAGTGCGCGTGCGGTATTTGTCGTCGCAGATTCATCAAAGTTGCCGTACTGCAATAAGACCGCAACAATCGGCTTGGCAAAAATCGCCAAAACTAACGAAGCCGGTATGGTCGCTAGTGCTGTGAGTCGAATGCCAGAATAAAACCTGCGATCGAATTCTTGCTTATTGTTTTGAGCAACTGCGCGAGCGAGCTCGGGCACAAAAGTTGTCGCAATCGAGACTGCCAGCAGTCCGTGGGGCAAAGAGAAAAACGTGTACGCCTTTGAATAGGCGTCAACATTGCCGCTACCCGGATTAGCAAGGTTCTTGATAACCACGAGGGCCACTTGGTTGGCGGCGATATATCCAACGGCCCAGCCAGAGAGTTTGAGCAAATCTTTAACCGCTGAGTGCGAGAGATCAAAGTTCCACTTCAGTCTCGTGCCACTATTGCGCAGAGCCAAGATCATGCCGACTGTCATGACGAAGATGCCTGATGTCGAGCTCATGCCAAGAAGCCACTGCAACGATGTGTTGTCAACAACTTCGGAGAGTGTTGGTGGGTCAACACTGCTGATGCGACTAACGAACAGCAAAGAGGTGATCGTGACAATGTTGGCCAATACTGGTGTCCAGGCTGCAGCAAAAAACTTCTTGCGCGCATGCAAGATTGATGTGCAAATTGAAGTAACCCCGTAGAAAAAAATTTGAAGCAACAGCAGGCGGGTGAGAATTGTGCCCGCTTGGCGAAAGAGATCGGCATCAACTTCGCTCGCAGGGTTCAATGAAAAAACTCTAAAGATCAACGGTGCAAGCGCAATGGCGAGCACAGTAATCACGCCTAGAGCAACGATGGCAAAACTTGATATCGCGCTGACTGAGTCGTCGTCACCGGTTTGTAGATGTCTAGTGAATAGTGGCACGAGGGTTGCGGCGAGAATGCCGCCAAGCAATAACTCGTAGACAACATTTGGCGCATTGTTGGCGATGTCGTAAGCGTCGGCGAGAGCCGTCTGGCCAACAACGATGCCAAAAACAATGATGCGAACAAGGCCGGTGAGTCGACTGAGCGCGGTGCCACTAGCCACAGTGAGATTGGCTCGCAGCAAACCCGAACGGGCGGTGGGCATAGCCATGGCTACTAATCGTAATTGCACTTAGTTGCGGCAAGGTCCGCACGGCTAGGGTTATGCGGGTGAAACCACGATTTAAAGACGTCGCCACCGTTCGCAGCGGGCTAAAAAAAGAAAATTA
>JANRBC010000136.1 GCA_030727685.1 Ilumatobacteraceae bacterium | reverse complement strand
CGCTCTATTCGACACTTGAACCGTGCAATCACACTGGTCGCACTGGTCCGTGCACGCAAGCAATCATTAGTGCCGGCATCACACGAGTAGTTGTCGGCATTACAGACCCCGATCCCAAAGTTTCTGGCAGCGGCGTCGCTTGTCTGCGCGAGGCAGGCATCACTATCGAAGTTGGCGTGCTTGCCAACGAAATTGCTTCACAACTCAAGGCATACATTCATCACCGCACAACGAAGCGACCGTTTGTTGTTTTAAAAATGGCTGCGACTCTTGATGGCAGAACAGCCGCACCTGACGGCACCAGTATGTGGATCACTGGCCAAACTGCGCGCAAACGCGTGCAACAACTTCGCGCCGAAAGCGATGCCGTGCTTGTGGGCGCCAACACGGTTCGCGTCGACGACCCACAATTGACCGTTCGCGATATCGAAGGCGACTCACCTCGACGCATAGTTCTTGGCGAAGTTTCAAAGTCAGCCAGAGTTAACCCGTGCACGCAATGGCGTGGCGCTCTTGTTGATTTGCTCGACGAACTCGGCAGTCAAGATGTCTTGCAACTACTTGTCGAAGGCGGACCAACCGTCGCTGCCGCTTTTCACCGCGAAAACTTAATCAATCAATATATTTTTCACATTGCACCCGCATTAACTGGGGGCAACGACTCGTTGCCGATTTTCGAAACTGGCGGCATCTCGACGATGGCTCAACTCTGGCGCGGAAAAATCGTTGCTTCACAGCAACTTGGCGATGATCTCGAAATCATTCTCGAACCAAATTCAACACAGCAGGAGACGCAAAAATGAGCAAGTCAAACCAGACAACTTCTAAACCAGGCAACGATCCAGACTTGGCGCCTATCGAAGACATCATCGCTGCGATCTCGCGTGGCGAACTCGTAATTATGGTTGACGATGAAGACCGCGAAAACGAAGGCGACCTGATCATGGCTGCACAGTTCGCAACACCAGAAAAGATTGCGTTCATCGTGCGCCACACATCAGGCGTCATCGTCGCGCCACTCACCGGCGAACGATGCGACGACCTTCGCCTACCGCTGATGGTCGACAACAACACCGAAAGTCATCGCACTGCATTTACGATTTCAGTCGACCTTTTAGAAGGCACAACAACTGGCATCTCGGCTGCTGATCGCGCGGCCACGTTGCGCGCGCTTGCTGATCCAAAAATTGCGCACGCGGCATTTGCTCGACCGGGTCATATCTTTCCGTTACGTGCGCGCGAGGGCGGCGTGCTCAAGCGTGCGGGCCATACCGAGGCCTCTGTTGATCTCGCTCGCCTTGCAGGTTGTGAGCCTGCGGGCATTATTTGCGAGATTCAAAACGACGACGGCACGATGTCGCGTCTGCCTGAGCTCAAAAAATTTGCCAAAAAACACGGCTTGTTGATTTCATCGATTGCTCGTTTAATTGAATATCGCCGCCATCACGAACGACTCGTCGAACGCATGGGCTCGGCAAATGTGCCAACTGAGTGGGGCAACTTTGACTGCGTCGCCTATCGCAGCACGATCGACGGCATCGAGCACCTGGCGTTTGTGCTTGGTGATTTGACCACACCAGAACCAGTGCTCACGCGTGTGCACAGCGAATGTCTGACTGGTGATGTTTTCGGCAGTCTTCGTTGCGATTGTGGCCCACAACTTGCCACGGCGATGAAGGCTGTACAAGAACAAGGTCGCGGCGTCATTGTTTATCTTCGCGGACACGAAGGTCGCGGCATCGGCATTGGTCACAAGATTCGCGCTTATTCTTTACAAGATGAAGGTCTCGACACTGTTGATGCAAATCTCCAACTCGGTTTGCCAGTCGACAGTCGCGAATATGGCATCGGTGCGCAAATTCTTGCCGATCTCGGCGCGAGAGAGTTGCGACTGATGACAAATAATCCGGCAAAATATGGTGGCATCGCGGGCTACGGCTTGAGTGTTGTCGAACGAGTGTCGATAATTACCGAAAGCACTCCAGAAAATTCGTCATATCTGGCAACCAAGCGTGACCGACTCGGCCACTTTTTCAACGACATGGAGAAAAAATGACAACCTTTAGTTTCGACGCAACGAAAACCGAAAACACTGCCCTTCGTGTCGGCATCGTCTGCTCGCGATTCAACGAGTTCATCGTGCAAGCACTGCTCGACGGCGCACATCGCGGTCTCGCCAAGTGCGGGGTTGATGCAAATAATGTCGACGTTGCATGGGTGCCTGGCGCATACGAGATTCCGGTTGTCGCGCGAGTGATGGCGCTGTCTGGTCGTTATGAGTTGTTGATTGCACTCGGTGCCGTAATTCGTGGTGACACCGCGCACTTTGAATATGTCGCCGGCCCGTGTGCTGATGGCATCGCCCGAGTTCAACACGACACAGGTTTGCCGATTGGCTTTGCAGTTTTGACCACCGAGAACATTGCTCAAGCCACCGAGCGATCTGGTCCTGGTGCTGGCAACAAAGGTGAAGAGGCCGCAATTGGCGCCATCGAAACTTGGCACGTGTTGCAGGCGATTCGCGCGCCAAAATAAAACTCAGCGCACACATCTTCGTTCAACTCGGCGCTCTAGCCACAATGAGCACCGCGAAACGGAGACCTCATGGGCATCGCCCACTTTTCTCTCGTTGCAGTCTCGAGTGTTCTGACCGCCCTCTCTTCTCTTTCAACCAC
>JANRBC010000135.1 GCA_030727685.1 Ilumatobacteraceae bacterium | reverse complement strand
CGACTGAAGCACTGAGAATTACGAACACTGAGAAGACTTACGACGTAGACGCCGACATTTTTGGTGGCGGCATTGCCGGCCAGTCGGGTGCGTTGCGCATGGCGATTGCGCGAGCGCTTGTTGAACTTGATCCGGCGCAACGGTTGGCTTTGAAGAAGGCTGGCTTGTTGACTCGCGACTCTCGTCGCAAAGAAAGCAAGAAATACGGTCTCAAAAAGGCGCGCAAAGCGCCGCAGTACACGAAGCGTTAATTCGCTTTTGCAGCGCATGGCATTTGCTGTGCGGGTCTTAAATCTGAAATTCGCGTTCAACACTCTTTGTTACGACAGGACATTGGTGGTTAGATGTTGACATTTGGTACCGACGGAGTTCGCGGAGAATTCGGTATAGAACTGACCGAAAGTTACGCAGCCAATCTTGCTGAAGTAGCGGCAAAAGTATTGCAGTGCAAGAAAGTTGTGATCGGTCGGGATACCCGCGAATCTGGATCGGCCCTCGAGAAGGCGATAGCCGAGGCGTTGATACGAATTGGCGTCGAAGTTCAATTGATGGGTGTTGCCCCGACGCCAGCGATTGCGTTTGCTGCCCGAAAACACAATGTCGCTGCGATCGCGATTACTGCCTCGCACAACCTATATAAAGACAACGGAATCAAGATTTTTGCTGCCGGTGGGCTCAAACTTTCGGATGATCAGCAAACAAGCATCGAACGCGAGATGATTGCGCGCGACACTGCGGTGCATGATGGGGCGGCGTCCAATAGCCAAATTGTTGACGAAATTTCGCCTGGTGGCGAAAAGCTGGTTGCCGAGACACTCAATTTGCGGTCAGAACTCTTGCAGCAATACTGCGATTGGATTGTTGGTCTGGCGCCGCGAGATGCGTTCAAGAACTTGCATGTCGCACTTGATTGCGCCAACGGGGCATTTAGCTATGTGGCACCAGAAGTATTTTCAAAACTTGGGGCGACTGTTACAACAGTTAACGCGACACCCAACGGCCAGAACATCAATTTGCAATGCGGTGCAACGCATCCATCTTCATTGATTGAAGTTGTCAAAAATGTCGGAGCACATTTTGGTGTTGCCTTTGACGGAGACGGTGACAGATTGATTGCAGTCGACGATAAGGGTCAAATCGTCGATGGTGATCACTTGCTGGCGATAAGCGCGTTAGACATGAAAACGCAAGGCACGCTGCGTGGCAACAAAGTTGTAGTGACCGTGATGACCAACATTGGTTTTCATAAAGCGATGAAGAATGTAGGTATCGAAGTTTTGACCACACCCGTAGGTGATAGATCAATTTTGCTTGCACTTGAAGAACATTCACTTTCATTGGGCGGTGAACAGAGTGGTCACATTATTTATCGAGACTTCGCGACAACAGGTGACGGTTTGCTCGCTGCTATAAAACTTGGTGCGTTTGTTGAAGAAAGTAAAAAATCGTTGAGCGAAATTGCCGTGCGAGCGATGACTAGCTTTCCTCAGGTTCTAATCAACTTGCGTGTAGCCAAGCGAGTAGAAAGCGTTGATTCAATTTTTAAAGCTGAGATTGCGGCAGCCGAGAAGACTCTCGGTGATAGCGGTCGAGTGCTGGTGAGAGCAAGTGGCACCGAACCGATGGTGAGAGTGATGGTTGAGGCACCACAACAAGAAGTTGCTGAACAGGTTGCTGCGACATTGGCCGATGCGATTTCTGCGCGACTCGGCTGATAGCGACGCGAAAGTAGACTAGAAACCATGTGCGGCATCATCTGTGTGCTCAGTCGAAAGACGCGGCGAGCAACCCCGACCGCAAATGAGATCTTGGCTCTTCTTGATGGCGCCCTTGAAGCTGGCGCTAAAAGCGATATCGACCAACTTGCGCAGGCGGTGACTACGGCCGACAGCCTTTTGCGTGGTGATGCTGGTCAATTGTGCATGGCTGACAATCATCAATTGATTGCGGCGATGACATCGCGAATTGATCAGCTTGACGCAATTGTGGTCGCCTATGAGCAATCAATTGAGAAGTCGGCGGGCCTGCAAACCGAGTCGTCGCAACACGCTCTGCAAGAAATTATTCGTGCCAAAGATGCGATTTGGGAGTTGCGCAATGACCGTATTCGCACCGCAAAACTTGTTGATGCATTGGCTGGGCAAGGCGCTTCAGAGTCGGCACGCAGCGGGTATTTTTCGATTCAGCAAGCGTTCTCGGGTTTAGATCGCCTCGAGGTGCGTGGGCGTGATTCGGCTGGCATTCATGTGCTTGTTTCGAACCACGGGCTGAAAGCCACCGATAAACAAGTTAAAGCCCTTTTGGCCAACCGCAGCGAAGACGCATTATTTATGTCTGGTTCGGTGCGAATGACAGAGAATGCTTGGTCGTTTGTTTATAAAGCCGCCGCAGAAATTGGCGAACTTGGCGACAACACGCGTGTGATGCGCAACGCTGTAATCGCCGACGCGCTGTTGCGACTTTGCGTTTCGCAACCAAACTCGCAAGTTGCGGTTTTGGCACACACGCGGTGGGCAAGCGTCGGCATTATTTCTGAACCCAATGCTCACCCGGTGAATAGCGAAGAACTTGAAGGCAAACATGATGATGCTTATCTAGTCGCTGCATTGAACGGCGACGTCGACAACCACGCCGACTTGCGAGTGCAATATGGATTACGTGTCGCTGGACCGATAACAACAGACGCAAAAGTTATCCCTGC
>JANRBC010000134.1 GCA_030727685.1 Ilumatobacteraceae bacterium | reverse complement strand
CCCGGTCATACACCGGGAAGTCAATGTTTTCTTGTTGAGCAGAGACTCGTTGCTGGGGACACTTTGTTTCTGGATGGTTGCGGTCGAACTGACCTACCAGGAGGCAACCCAGGCGATCTTTATACAAGTCTTCAAACACTCGCCTCTTTGCCTCGAGAGACAATCGTTTGCCCAGGACATCAGTATTCGGCATTGCCGTCTGCGAACCTTGGCGACGTCGTTTCAACAAATCATGTCTTTCGGCCTAGTAGCCAACAACAATGGCTCGAGTGGTTCGGGCACTAAATAAAAATTGCGTTTGCGATCGCACTTAGACCAGTTGCAAAAAGTAAAACCAAAACTAAGTTGCGAAAATGATTCGGATCAATACGGCTGCGAAGTCGAATGCCGAGCCAGATACCAAGACCCATCACCGGGATTGCTAGTCCCGCAAGTAACGTGACCTCGCTCGTGACTTTGCCTGCGAGGGCGAAAGTTATCAAGGTGAGCAAGTTCAATACAGTGAACACTCGATTTAAAATTGCTCGAAATTTTTCGGGAGAATAGTGTCGTGCATGAAGTAAGAAAACTAATGGAGGCCCATTGGTCGAAGTAGAAGTCGAAAGAACACCTGCGATGACACCCATCGAATAGTCGAAGGCAAGTGGAAGCCTGCGTAAATCAAACTGCCGAGAGCTCAAAAAGACACTGATTAAAACAAAAACGCCAAGAAGGCCCTTCATCAGACGCGGATCGAGATTATTAAGCAACCATAATCCGAACGGCATGCCAAACAAAGCTGACACGACAAGACGCTGTGAGACATCTCGAGCGGAAAT
The DNA here is from genome assembly GCA_030727685.1 of Ilumatobacteraceae bacterium. GTDB lineage: Bacteria > Actinomycetota > Acidimicrobiia > Acidimicrobiales > Ilumatobacteraceae > BACL27. The sequence goes on along the minus strand of JANRBC010000134.1, from coordinate 13,612 downwards.
TGCTCTCGATTCATACCATTGAATACTGCAACTAACCGTTGATACAGCAGTCGCGGTGACGACGGCGACTGGTAAGTCAACAAAAAAAATCATCAATGGCACCGAGATAAGTCCGAAACCAAACCCGAACAGCGCCTGAATAATCGCCGCACCAAAGACAATTACGGCAACTGCCAAGAATTGAGTTAGAGACATTTGGTGCTTTTCATCTGCGCTCTGTTATTGACGTGCTAACTAAAGAGTGCTGCGAGTGCAGTGTCAAAAATCTGTGTATGAGTGTCGATATCACTCTCGGTATGAAACGGCGACAATAACGCCATATTGTGAAACGGCGTCAGCAGAATTCCACGATTGAGCGCCCAAAGATGCATGAAGTTCTCGAGATCTGGGTCGACGCCGGCGGCCGCTTGTGCTCCATTCTTGGGTGCAGGGCAAAACCAATATTCGGCACGGCAACCTAACTGTTGAACACTCCAGTCGAGATCATATTTCAGAATCGACTTTTCAACACCTTCTGCCCACCTTGTAGCAAGCCGAATGGTTTTCTCGAACTGCTCGGGCAGCAATGCATTCGAAAGTGTTGCACGCACTGCCGCCATGGCCAACACACTTCCCGAAAGCGTTCCACCCAAACCTGAAACATCTACATCGTGATTTGATAACGATGCTTCAGCTCGTTCTGCAAGAGCCTGCGACATTCCGTATGCAGCAACCGGAATACCGCCACCAATTGTCTTTCCAATTACGAGCATGTCTGGCTCGAGATTCCACAACTTGGTCGCACCACCTGCACCCGCACATATTGTGTGAGTTTCATCGACGATAAGAATTACGTCATGCTTTCGCGTAAGTTCGCGCACACCCGAGAGATAGCCGGGTTCAGGCAACACGATACCGATATTTGTTAGTGCAGGTTCGATCAGCATGCATGCAACATCACCGAAACTAAGTTGTTTGTCGAGGGCTTCAAGATCGTTGTAGGGCACAACACGTGTCGTCAAAGATGGATGAACCTGCGGTCCGATTGCCCCATAGCGAGAAATTGTCTGGCCGTTTGCGTCGGCGACAACCAGTGTTTCGTCAACTGTGCCGTGATAACACCAATCGTGTACCAGAACTTTAGATCGATTAGTTAAATGTCGCGAGAGACGCAACACAAAACGATTGGCGTCAGTCGCACTTACCGAAAACTGCCACTTCGGCAATCCGAACCGCCTTGATAACTCTTCACCGACCCATGTCGAGTCAACACTTGGCAACATCACTGTCGAGCCGCGACTTAGTTGTGCCGTGATTGCACTATTAATTTCTTCAACGGCATGTCCGGTCATTGAACCCGTATCGCCCAAACAAAAATCTACGTATTCGTGTCCGTCAAGATCGACGAATTTCGCTCCCCGCGCATGTGTCACAGAAATCGGAAACGCACCCGGCCATCGCTTCATCCATGGCATCGGCACACCGCCGATCAAAGAACCACCAGCACGCAGAGCCGCATCTTTCGATTTCGGATGAAGGGTGACAAACTTCGCCTCCTCGTCAGCAATGCATGCGGTAAGTCTTGCGCGATCTAAGAAATTCTTATTTGTCACTGCTCCATTGTGGCAAATTCAGGTCTAATATCGTTAAGTGCCTCTCGGAGACTTCCGCAACAACCATCTAGGTCTCAAAATAAATTGGCGTCGTCTTGAAGATCGAATCAACGCTTTAGCCGAGATTTCACCAATAGACGGTGGCGGAAACTGTCGCCTCGCTCTCACTGATGAAGACAAAGACGGCCGAGATCTAGTCGTGTCATGGATGCGTAGTCTCGATCTAGAAGTAACAATCGATGTCGTCGGAAACATTATTGGAGTCTGGAATGTCGGCTCTGGAGCACCAGTCATGTCAGGTTCCCACATTGACACCGTGCGAACCGGTGGACGTTTTGATGGTTGCTACGGAGTGCTCGCTGCGCTTGAAGTAATTGAAAGTTGTAAGGACGCAAATATTTCGCCACCTCGACCATTGGCAGTTGGCATCTTCACCGACGAAGAGGGTTCACGATTCGCCCCTGACATGCTGGGCTCACTGGTTTATGTTGGCGGAATGCCCGTTGAACAAGCGCTAAATGTTGTGGCGATCGACGGCGCGCGCTTAGGCGACGAGCTCATGCGCATCGGCTACTCAGGGCCAGCACCTTGCCCTGGTGTCGTGCCGCATGCGTTCGTTGAACTTCATATAGAGCAAGGACCAATGCTCGAGGCGAACGATGTGCGAATTGGCGCTGTGACAAGCGTGCAAGGTATTTCTTGGCAAGAAGTTACGGTTATCGGGCAGTCAAACCATGCGGGCACCACTCCGATGTCGTTGCGCCATGACCCTGCATATGTGGCCGCCGAGATAACAGTCTTTCTCCGCAAATTGGCATCTGAATTTGGTGGTGATCAAGTTTGTACAGTCGGAAAGATTGACATACATCCGAATCTCACAAATGTTGTGCCTGCTAAAGCCACCCTCACGCTTGATGTTCGAAACACCGACGAGTCGCTGCTTAAGCAGGCAGAGTCGCGTATCGCGGTTTTTTTAACTGAAATCGCCGCCAAAGAGGGTGTCAAGATCACTTCGAGACAACTTGCGCGTTTCGAGCCAGTAATTTTTGACGATGAAGTTATTAATATCGTCGAGTCGATCGCCAAGCAACAAGGCAATACAGTTCAGCGAATGCCATCAGGTGCCGGACACGATGCACAGATGTTGGCGCGAATTTGCCCTTCAGGCATGATTTTTGTTCCAAGTGTTAAGGGCATAAGCCACAACCCAGCCGAATTTACCGAATCAATCGACCTAGAAGCAGGCGCGAATATTCTTTTACACACGATGCTTTCACTCACAACTCTCGACAAGAGCACGACATAACGATCATGCGCAATCTCAATGTCGCTGCAGCACAACTTGGACCAATACAACAGACTGATGATCGAAAGTCAGTTGTTTCACGTCTTATTGATTTACTTCGCGAAGCCCATGGCAAGAAAGCCGAACTGGTCGTATTTCCTGAATTGGCTTTGACAACTTTTTTTCCACGCTGGTTTGTCAATGACATCACTGAAGCAAATCATTGGTATGAAACCGAAATGCCCTCGGCAATAACCAGACCATTATTCGATGAAGCAAAAAAATTAGGCGTTGGTTTTTGTCTCGGCTACGCCGAATTGACGAAGGCAGGCGAAAGATTTAATACGCAAATACTCATTGAACGCGATGGTCGTGTTGTGGCGAAATATCGAAAAGTCCATATTCCTGGCCATGAGCATCATGAACCAGACCGTCCGTTTCAACACGCTGAGCGCTACTACTTCACTCCAAGCAACGAAGGCTTCGGTGTCTGGCCGGCGTTTAACGGACGAATGGGCATGATGATTTGCAACGATCGAAGATGGCCCGAGTCTTATCGTGTGATGGGGCTGCAAGGCGTCGAAATGATTCTTTGCGGCTACAACACACCCCTGCACTACGTGCCAGATCCTTCACAAGATGTATTGCAAAGTTTTCATAACGCGTTAGTGATGCAAAGTGGCGCCTACCAAAACGGCACATTTGTAGTCGGGGTCGCAAAAGGCGGCGTTGAAGAGGGTGTCGATAGTTTGGCTGACTCGAGCATCATTGCTCCATCAGGTGAGATATTGGCAAAGACAGCGACCAATGGTGACGAAATAATAACTGCCGTTTGCGATCTCGATTGGTGCAACAACTATAAGAAAACGCTATTTGACTTCAATAAATACCGTCGCCCCGAGGTTTATGGCCGAATCACTAATCAACGCGGTTCGATTATTGAATAGCAGCTGTTTTTACAATCTGTAAACCTGATACCCAATACGGGTATGGTAAATATGTGACTATCGAGGCAACAAACCCACCAGGCACTGCCCTTCAAACTGACTCGTCTGACCGAGTCGCTTTCGTTGTCAACGGAACCCCAGTCACGGTTCGCCGAGATCATCCACATCTTCTGGCCGCATTGCGCGAAGAACTCGATATCACTTCGCCAAAAGATGGTTGTTCTCCGAGCGGACAGTGCGGGTGCTGCACCGTGCTTGTCGATGGAAAAGCGATCGTCAGTTGTCAACAGTCGGTCGACAAGGTTGCCGACACGAATATCACAACACTCGAAGGTGTCAGCCAAGTCGAGCGTGATGCATTTGCAAATGCGTTTGCTGCCTGCGGCGGTCTGCAGTGTGGTTTTTGTATTCCGGGCATCATTGTTCGAGCAAAAGCTCAAATTGATAAAAAAGGTGCTGCGCTCAAGCGCGAAGACATGGCTCGTCACCTCGGCGCTCATCTTTGTCGCTGCACGGGCTATGTGAAAATACTTGATGCGATTGACACCGTCGCAAAAAATCTTTCACCAGAAATAGTTTCGTCAGGTGGATTAGGTGTCCGAGTTGCTAAGTATGAGGCCAACGAACTTGCTCTAGGCGATCGCGGCTATATCGACGACATGCGCATAACCGGCTTATTGCATGCATCTCTCGTTTTTACCAAACACGCACGCGCAGAGGTTTTGAGTATTGACACATCTGAGGCTTTGTCGCGACCGGGCGTAAAGGCAGTTTTTACTGCGCAAGATATTCCGGGCGAATTAATGATGGGCATCATTTATAAAGACTGGCCCGTAATGATTCCGGTCGGTGGCTTCACTTCGTACGCCGGCGATGTGTTGGCAATTGTTGTCGCAGATTCTCGGCTCAACGCACGTAATGCCGTCGACGATGTAGTCGTTGAATACAAGCCATTGACCCCAATCACTGATGCGCGCAAAGCAATTGCGAGCAATGACATCGCTGTTTGGAAGACAGATTCAAACGTTCTTTCAAAGAGTGCTTATTCACGTGGCGACGTCGACTCGGCATTTGCATCGAGTGCTCATGTGGTGCGTGAGACATTTTCAACGCAACGAATTGAACATGCTTTCCTTGAACCAGAAAGCACGCTCGCCGTGCCTTCACTCGGTGATGACCAACTGCGCAAATTGCATGTCTACTCAGGGGGTCAAGGTGTTTGGGATGACCGCAATGACATCGCTCGCCTTCTGGCGATACCAAATGACCAAGTGACAGTCACACTCGTAACAAATGGCGGTGCTTTCGGCGGCAAAGAAGACATGAGCAATCAAGCACATGCTTCGCTTGCAGCATGGTTGCTTGACAAGCCGGTCAAGTGCACTTTGTCTCGTGAAGAAAGCTTCTTGATGCACGCCAAGCGTCATCCAATTGAGATGACATATGAGGCAGCTTGTGATCAAGATGGCAAACTCACGGCGCTTCGTGTACGTGCGATTGGTGATTCAGGCGCGTATGCAAGTGTCGGAATGAAAGTTCTTGAACGTATGGCTGGGCATGCCAGTGGGCCTTATCAGGTGCCAAATATTGACGTCGAGGCAATCGCTGCTCGAACCAACAATCCGATCTGTGGTGCTTTTCGTGGCTTTGGTGCAAATCAAGCGCAGTTCGCAATGGAAGGCGTGCTCGATCGACTCGCCGAGAAAGTTGGCATCTCGGGCTGGCAAATCCGTTCGCAAAATGTCATCAAGCCGGGCATGGTTTGGGGTCCTGGTCAGATTATGGATGACGGTTGCTTAGGCGCCGAACTTTGTCTAAACGAAATCAAACCTGCCTATGACAATGCAGTCGCATCTGGCAAAGCAGTTGGTCTGGGTCTTGGTTTAAAAAACAGCGGTCTGGGCAACGGCTTCAAAGAAATTTCTAAAGCAATCGTGCGTTTCAAAAGCAACGGACGAATTGAGGTTCGCCACGGTTGGACTGAGATGGGTCAAGGTATTAACACTGTCGCTGCTCAAGTAGCAGTAGAAGAACTAGGCGTCGACGCAAAATTGATTGACGTCATCGTCGACACAACTCGCGAACTCGGCTTTGGTCAAACAACTGGCTCGCGAGGCACGCTTATGGGTGCGGGTGCAGTAAAGAACGCATGCCAAGCCGCAATCGCTGCCAATCGAAAACTAGAGGTTGATCATGTCGGAGAATACCGAGTTGATTGGACAAACAAACTCGGCGAACCTGGTGTCACAAACCCGATCATTCACTCAACATTTAGTTACGCGGCACAAATGGTGATTATTGATCGCGAAACCCAAAAAATTGAAAAGGTTTTCGCCGTGCACGATGTCGGCCGTGTTGTCAACCCAACTCTTTGCGAAGGTCAAGTAGAAGGCAGCGTACACATGGGCCTCGGCTACGCGTTAACCGAAAATTTTCCGTCCGACCCCGATTCAGGCTTTCCAATCAACAAAACATTGCGAAGTCTCGGCATTTTGAGAGCTAAAGACGTACCGCCAATCGAAGTTAAATTACTTGAATCACCACAGCCGAATGCACCATACGGCATTAAAGGTGTCGGCGAAATCGGTCTCGTGCCAACTGCCGGGGCTGTCGCTGCCGCACTCCATGAATTAGACGGACAGTGGCGTTTTAAATTGCCAATGCGTCAAGCGAAAGACGAAGACTAGAAGTGTCTGCTCAGACCCACGGTCTTGTTTGCGCGCACCATCATCTGTATTCGAGTTTGGTGCGGGGCATGCCTGCGCCGAAGCAAGAATCGAATTCATTTATTGACATTTTGAACAACGTTTGGTGGCGTGTTGATGCAGCCCTCGACACCGAAATGATTTATTGGTCGGCGATGCTCGGTGCAACCGAAGCACTCATGAGTGGCACTACATGCATTATTGATCATCATGAGTCGCCAAATTCAATTGAAGGTTCTTTAAGTACGATTGCCGAAGCCTGCAAAGTCGTCGGTGTGCGAGTGAACTCTTGTTATGGCGTGACTGACCGCTTCGATAACCATGGTCAATTGCACTCGAAAGTTTCTCCGTTGTCCGAAATGACTGAAGCGGCAAAGCGCGGTCTCGCTGAGTGCGATCGATATCTTTCCGCAGGAGGTAACGGTATGGTTGGCGTTCACGCAGCTTTCACATGCAGCGACGAAACTCTGACAGCTGCTGCCGAACTCGCAAACAAGCATTCGGTCGGTGTGCACATTCACGTTGCCGAAGGCGTAGACGACATTCAGGCGGGAGCACGTCTTGAGTCGCTCGCGCAAGATGATTGGTTGCTCATTCACGCTGTGCACCTCGATCGCCCACTAAAGGGACGCATCGTTCATAATGCTCGATCTAATATGAACAATGCTGTTGGCTATGCCAAGCCCACAGAGCGAAGCAACAAAATTTTGCTTGGCACTGACGGCATCGGTGCAAACATGAATGAAGAGGCTCGAATTGCTTACGCTCGGCTTCGTGAGTTCGATGTCAGCGCTAAGCCCACAACAGTTTGGCAATGGCTTGAAAACTCACTTGAATTGTTCCCAGATGCCAAGCACGATGTCGTGACATTTGACTATGACTATGCCGACAGCCCGTGGCATGCGGCATTCACAACAAATATGAACGCGACCGACGTTCAAATTGCCGGTGAAAAAGTATTGGTGAACGGTCAACCGACTCGGGTCGACTTGCTAGAAGTTCGCGCAAAAGCCAACGAACAAGCTCTACGGTTGTATGAGAGGTTGAGGTGAAAATGAATAGTTCAAAATCGGCACGTGTTGCCCTCTATCTGCAAGATGCACACAAGATCTCTGAGGGCATGGAGTTTTCGAAATACGCCGAAAGCAAAGGCTTCGAAGCCGTTTGGCAGGCCGAAAGCCGTCTCGTGCGCGAAGCCACTGTGCCAATGGCAGCATTTGCCTCAGTTACCACGACTCTTAAAGTTGGCTCGGGTGTTGTCGACTGCTGGAGTCGTAATCCCGCTCGCCTTGCGGCAACTTTTTCAACACTTGATGACCTCGCACCTGGTCGAGTAATTCTGGGCATCGGCGCCTGGTGGGACCCACTCGCGGCAAAAGTTGGCATCTCTCGCGCCAAGCCGTTACGAGCGATGCGTGAAATCGTCACAACTGTTCGAGCACTGCTAAATAACGAGACAGTTACGTTCAATGGCGAATTTGTTCATCTCGACGGGGTTGAACTTGATTACGTATATCAAGACCGTCGACCGAAAGATGTACCGATATATATAGGTGCAACTGGCATGCAAATGATGGAACTCACCGGTGAAATCGCCGACGGTGTCGTGCTCAATTATTTAGTGTCTCCCGAGTACAACCAAAAGGCAATGGAAGCATTAACAGCGGGCGCCGATCGCGCAGGTCGCTCGATTGACTCGATCGATCGACCACAGCTCGTAGTTTGCAGTGTGCACGAAGATCGCAAAACCGCTCTCGACATGGCGCGACAAATGGTTACGCAATATCTCGGGCAGCAACCACACATCATGAAGGCGTCCGGAGTGCCGCAATCTTTGCTCGACAAAGTTGGCTCGGTGCTCACATGGCCAGCAACACACGAGCAAGTCGTCGCTGCATCAAAACATGTGCCCGACGAAATTGTTCAGATGCTGACTGCTAGCGGTACGCCTGCAGAGGCGCGACAACGAGTCACTCATTACCTTAAAAATGGTGCAACTTGCCCAATTTTGTATCCGCTTGGTGACGTCAAGGCGATGATCGATGCATTTTCAAATTGGGACGGCGTGTCTTGAGCGTTTTAGTCCCACGCACTCTTCAAGATGCACTACAAGCGACCGCGGCGAACCCGTCGGCGCAACTGATTCAAGGTGGCACTGACCTGATGGTTGAAATTAACTTCAATCATCGCAAGCCAACCGATGTCATCGCTTTAAGGCGAGTAGATGAACTCAAGTCAGTAAATATTGATATTAAGAATTCGCAAATCACAATCGGCGCTGGCCTGCCCTACCAGCAAATGGAGCATGGCGAAATCGCCCTGCATTTGCCAGCGCTCGCCCAAGCAGCACGCACAGTTGGGTCTCCGCAGATTCGCAGTGCTGGTTCAATCGGCGGCAATCTCGGTACATGTTCGCCCGCTGGCGATGCCTTGCCGGTGCTGAGCGCCTTGAACGCAACAGTCAACTTGCAATCTGCTGATTCTTCAAGGGCGATTTCAATCCACGATTTTATGGTTGGTGTTAAGCGCAACGCTCGAATGCCAGGCGAAATTATCGTCTCAACAACGTTGCCGATTGTTTCTGGATGGCAGGGCTACTCAAAAGTCGGAGTACGAAACGCTATGGTCATTTCTGTTGCCTCGTGCTGTCTGGTTGTCGACCGCATTAATGGCACGATCGCAGTCGCTCTTGGTGCGGTTGGTCCGACGATTATTCGATGTCGTGAAACCGAATCTTGGCTTGCTGCGCAAGTTGATCTAAAGGCCAAGACGACCGTATCGCCGAACTTGCTGCAAGAGTTTGGTGATCGGATTGCAACCGAATCTAAACCAATTGACGATCACCGTAGTACTGCTGCATATCGACGCCATGCAGTTGCTGTTCTCGCACGTCGAATGCTGACAAGGGCGAACGCTCAATGAACTCCAATTCAGAAATTTATAGTCTCACCGTCAATGGCAAGACACACGAAGTGCGTGATTCGTGGGTTGGCGAAAGTCTGCTTTATGTCTTGCGCGAACGTCTTGACCTGCCAGGCACGAAAGGCGCTTGCGAGCAAGGCGAATGTGGCAGCTGCACCGTGATCATGGATGGTCAGGCTGTTTGTTCGTGTCTCGTGATGGCAGCAACCGCGATCGACTCTGAAATTCGAACTGTTGAAAGTCTTTCCGTCGGCGACTCACTCACCGAAGTGCAAGATGCTTTCGTTACCGAAGGTGGAGTTCAATGTGGTTTCTGCACTCCAGGTCTCGTGGTCGCAATCGAACATCTTCTTTCTCAAAACCCTGATCCGTCAGAAATTGAGATCAAAGAAGCGATCTCGGGCAACATTTGTCGTTGCACGGGTTATGGTCGAATTTTCGAAGCCGTCGATAAGGCTGTCTCCGTTCGCAAAGCCAAAAGCTCATGAGTTCAACAACTCAGACAACAACTCGACGAGATGTTCTTGGCGCGTCGGCCCTACGACCAGACGGCGCAGCAAAAGTGCAAGGTCGATTTGAATTTTCATCAGATTTGCACGCAGAAAACATGCTGTGGGGCGCAACACTGCGTAGTCCACACCCATATGCGCGACTTGTCAGCATTGATTTGTCGGCGGCTTACAAGATTGTAGGTGTTGTAGCGATCATCACCGCTGAAGATGTACCTGGCAAAAAGACTTACGGTCTGATCTCGAGTGATCAACCAGTCTTCGCACAAGACTTCGTGCGCTACGTCGGCGAGCCGATCGCCGCGGTAGCGGCAGATCACCCTGAGACTTGTCGTCGTGCTCTCGCGGCAATCAAAGTTGAATACGAAGTTTTGTCACCACTAACTGATGCAGAACTTGCCATTCAGCCGGCCACCCCACCAATACATCCTGACGGCAACGTGATTCGTCGCCAGCAAATAATCACCGGAGATCAAGATTTACAAGGCGAAATCATCGTTGAAGGCACTTACGAAATCGGCATGCAAGATCAAGCGTTCCTTGGTCTCGAGGCAGCGTTGGCTCTTCCCGACAGCGATGGCAAAGGCATCGAGATGCATGTTGCCACACAATGGCTTCATGAAGACCAAAAACAAATTGCTGCTTGTTTAGATTTGCCAGCTGAAAGAATTCGATTAACACTTGGCGGTGTCGGTGGTGCGTTTGGTGCACGCGAAGATATCAGCCTGCAAGTGCACTGCGCGTTGCTCGCCCTTCGAACTTCGCGTCCAATCAAGATGCAATACAGTCGCGAAGAATCTTTTTATGGTCACGTTCATCGACACCCCGCGAAAATTTTTATACGTCATCACGCAAAACGAAACGGCGAGATTCAAAGAATCGAAGCGAAAATGGTTTTCGATGGTGGTGCCTACGCATCAACAAGCTCGGCGGTGTTAATCAACGGCGTCACCCATATTCAGGGGCCTTATCGCTGTCCGAACGCAACTGTTGTCGGCTATGCGGTGCGCACAAATAACCCGCCATGTGGCGCAATGAGAGGTTTCGGCGTCGTTCAGGCTTGTTACGCCCATGAAAGCCAAATGGACAAACTCGCCGCCGCATGTGGCCTCTCGCCGGTCGAAATACGTTTGCGCAATGCGATGGTCACAGGCGACAAATTGATTACCGGACAAGTCATCGAAAGCGTCGCACCAGTCGCTCGCTGCATCCGCGAAACTGACGCAATCGCCTTGCCCGCGCCGCTTGCAAAAACTGCCCATCCACTCGAGATTGTCGGTGGTTCTGGTCTCACATCTTTGCCACACAATATTGTGCGAGGTATTGGCTGGGGTGTGTCGATTAAAAACTTGATGTACAGCGAAAAGTTCGACGACTTTGCCACCGCCAGATGTCAACTTAAAGATGGTGTAGCCACACTTAAGTACGCGACGGTCGAAGTTGGACAAGGTTTCGTTGTTCTTGCACCGCAAATTGCTCGCTCTGTCTTAGGCGTAGACGAGGTCGTTCTAGACACAGTAGATACTGGCATCGGCTCAGCGGGCAGCACCTCTGCCTCTCGACAAACCTGGATGAGCGGCGGTGCAGTTGACGGTGCATGTCGCCTTGTTCGCCAACGGCTGTTCGAACACGTTGGCAAGAAATACAACATCGATCCGCTACGACTGGTCATTGAAGACACCGACGTAGTCGACATGATCGGAGACTTCAGAATTAGCGTTATCGAGGCATCTACAGGTGTCTTGATCGACGAAACGTTCGAACATCACCATCGCCCAACCGAAGAACTAGATGAAAACGGTCAAGGCAACTGCCATGTGGCGTTCGCATTTGTCGCCCACCGTGCAGTCGTAGATGTAGATGTCGAACTGGGTTTGGTAAAAGTTATTCAGATAGCCACAGCACAAGATGTCGGTCGAGTGTTGAACCCGATTGCGGCTCTCGGCCAAATTGAAGGTGGCATTGCCCAAGGTCTTGGGCTTGCCGTGATGGAAGAGATCGTTCTCGACAAAGGCAAGATGCGCAACCCGAGTTTCACCGATTACTTGTTGCCGACCGCACTCGACGCACCAAGCGTCGTCGCCGTAATGATCGAAGAGCCTGAACCACAAGCACCACTCGGAGCAAAAGGCATCGGCGAGCCACCGTGCATTTCGGTTACCCCAGCGATCGCGGCAGCAATACGTAATGCCACCGGCCGAGAGTTACCTCGTGTGCCGGTTCGCCCACAAGATATTTGTTTTTAAGTCTCTACTCTGCTGAGGCGCCAACACTGATCAAAACGCCACCGACTTCGCCCGGGCGTGCTTTAACTTGATCTGGGTCTGAGGCTTCAAATTCGGGGGCGACAAAATCTGCGTCAACGTCTGCGTCTCGGGCCAATTTGCCAACCGATCGTCTCTGCGAGGGGTCGACCAGCGAAATAACAACGCCTTTTGAGCCTGCGCGACCTGTGCGGCCAGAACGGTGAATATAGTCTTTGTGATCTGCTGGTGGGTCGAAGTGCACCACACACGGAACATCATCAATATGAATGCCACGAGCAGCAACATCAGTGGCAACCAAAATATTTGATTTACCCCTTCGAAACTCTTCGAGAGATCTCTCGCGTTGCGCCTGACTTTTATTGCCGTGAATTACCGACGAGCGAACACCTGAGTTATCGAGTTGTTTAGCGAGTCGATCGCACCCATGCTTTGTGCGACTGAACAAAATGATTCGTTCGTAATGATTCACGAGCTGCGAGATCGTTGAAACACGATCGTTTCGACCAACCAGCCAAAACTTATGTTCAATGTCTGGCTCGGCCTCTTGTGACTTTGACTCATGGCGTTTTGGGTTATTTTGAAACTCTTTAACAACCTGAGAGATGTCGCCATCTAAAGTCGCCGAGAATAACAGCACTTGACGTTGCTTTGGTAGGGCGCGCAAAATTCTTCGCACAGCCGGCAAGAAACCCATGTCAGACATTCGATCGGCTTCGTCAAGAACGGCGATTGTTACGGCACTCAACGACATATCGCGACGCTCGAGCAAGTCTTCTAGTCGACCCGGTGTAGCAACAATTATGCTTGCACCGCGCACCGCTTTAACTTGTGGTCCGTAACCTGCGCCACCATAAACTGAGGCAACACGCAAGTCGGTGCCTTCGCAGAGCATGGCGATTTCTTTTGCAACTTGAATTGCAAGTTCTCGAGTGGGCACCAAAACTAGACCACCAGGTTGACCTGGTTTTGATTTTTGCAGTCTGACAGCCAGTACCAAACCAAAAGCGATTGTTTTACCCGAACCAGTCGGCGCTTTACCACAAACGTCAATACCTGCAAGGCCATCTGGCAGCGCCGCCTCTTGAATCTCAAACGGAGACTCAATGCCGCGACTAGACAACATGTCTGCGAACTTCTTCGGTACGCCTATTTCAATGAAAGTTTTCACGACTATTTACCCAACACCGTCTCGGTATATCGATTTGCAAATGTGCGGTTCGGGTCGACCAAGTTTCTTACGTTTTGAAATACGTCCCATTGCGGATACCGGGGTGCCAATGATTTCGCATCCTGAAAGTGCAACTTTCCCCAATGCGGTCGACCCTGGTACGAATTCATGATTGATTCAACTTCTCTAAAATATGGCACGTAGTTCATTCCTTTAT
>JANRBC010000133.1 GCA_030727685.1 Ilumatobacteraceae bacterium | reverse complement strand
CCTTGCGCAAGGCGCCCATTTTTCGCATGTCTTGCTCGTGATGCATGCCGTGAATCACCGAGCCAGAACCCAAGAACAGCAGCGCTTTGAAAAAAGCGTGTGTCACCATGTGAAATATCGCCGCGACATATGCACCCGAACCAATTGCCAAAAACATGAACCCAAGTTGCGAAACAGTGCTATATGCCAAAACTTTTTTAATATCGTTTTGCGCCACAGCAATCGTGGCTGCATAAAGCGCTGTCGCCGCACCAACAACTGCAATGACAGTCGATGCCCAGTCATAAGAAATATGCAGCACAGGATTAATACGCGTCATCAAAAAGACGCCCGAAGTAACCATCGTCGCCGCATGTATCAACGCAGATACTGGCGTCGGGCCTTCCATCGCGTCAGGTAGCCATAAATAAAGTGGCAGCTGCGCACTTTTGCCACAAGCACCAACGAATAACAACATTGCAATCGCGGTTGCAGTCACTGATGCAAGTTCGCCGCTTTGCGCCGCCTCGTTGATCGCACCATAAGAAAGTGAGCCGACAGCCGAAAATGCCAAAAACATCGCGGTCATTACGCCGAAGTCACCGATGCGATTGGTGACGAACGCTTTTTTACCTGCAACCGCTGCGCTATTGCGCGTGTGCCAGAAAGAAATCAAGAAATAGCTACACGCGCCAACACCTTCCCAACCCAAGAAAGTAACCAGCAAGTTCTCGCCGAGAACAAGCATCAACATGCTGAACACGAACAGATTCAAATAGAGAAAAAACTTTGAAAACTTGGCATCGCCGTGCATGTATCCAATTGCATAAAGATGAATCAAGGTCGAAATACCGGTAACGAACAATGCCATTGTCACGCTTAGCGGGTCTGCAAGTAATGCGAAATCTACTTGTAACGAACCCACTGGTAGCCAAGAAAAAAGAGTTTCAACATGACTTCGGTCTTGTGCGTCAAGTCCGAGCATCTCGAAATAAACAAGCACGGTCAAAAGAAATGAACTGGCGGTGGCGATTGTCGCCACCCAACCAGAACGCGGATCACCCAACTTGCGACCTAACACAAGATTCAAGACTGCACCGGCAAGCGGCAGCAGCGGAATAAACCAGATCAAATCAAGCATTATCAACCTTTGAGTTCAGCCAAATCATCAACTGTCATCGCTGATCGATTGCGCATAATTGAAACGATGATGCCGAGACCAACAACAACTTCGGCAGCAGCCACAACCATCACAAAAAGTACGATCGTTTGACCGTTTATGTCGTTGAGTTCTCGAGCCAAAGCCACAAAGCTCAGGTTCACGGCATTGAGCATTAACTCAATGCACATGAACATCACCAACGGATTGCGCCGAACCAGAACTCCAAAAGTGCCGATCGCAAAAAGTATGGCCGACAAAATCAAATACCAAGATGAAGTTGGCGTCAAACTCAAAGAAATCACTTGGCACTCGCCTTTGCTTTGCGAGTCAGCAACACCGTGCCGACCACGGCAATGACCAACAACACTGATGTGACCTCAAACGCCACGACATAACGCGAAAAAATCGACTCTGCCAATTGCACTGTGTTGGCATCTGGACCATTTTGTAGATCTGGCAGATTGAGGCCCTCGCCTCGCTCGTTGAACACGCCGTTGCCGTTGACAATCGCAGCTACGAGCACACCCGCTAAGCCCAGACATGTGATGATTGCAAGAGGTCGCTGCGCGGTGAGCGGATCTGTGCGCAAATTTTCTACGCGATCTACGCCCAACAACATGATCACAAACAAAAACAACACAACGATTGCACCGGCGTAGACAATAACTTGAACAGCCGCCAAGAAGTGCGCCTCTTGAGCGACAAACAAAACCGCAACACCAAAAAGTGTGAGTACAAGGCTCAACGCTGCATGAACTGGATGCTTACGCACGATGACTCCGACCGCACCCACCAAAACCATCAGAGCCGCACAAACGAATACAAAAAATTCCACTTACTCGCTCTTTTCTTCGGCTGGCCGCACACCGTGACCCAGCTCGCCGCTCCACGACACGACACCTGTGAAGTTTGCGTCACCAGATGCAGCAGTCGCACGCATCCAGCCCGAGGTGTTTTTGTCTTCGCCCTCTCGCCAGTCTTCCCAGGCAAGTTGTTGTGGCTTGCCAGTTAGATCGACCAACAACTCGTTCTTCGTGTAAATCGCGTCTTGCCGATCTGTAAACGAGAATTCGAACATCTTCGTTTCGGTGATCGCTTCAGTCGGACATGCTTCGACACACAAGTCGCAGTGAATGCAACGCAAATAATTGATCTCGTAAATCCACCCAAATCGCTCGCCTGGTGAAGTTGGCGAAGTCGGGTTGTTGTCGGCGCCACGAACATGAATGCACTTGGCAGGACAAACCGCTGCACACAATTCGCACCCGATGCACTTTTCCATTCCGTCTTCGTAGCGGTTGAGAACATGGCGACCATGCAAACGCTCAGGTTTGTCGATTTTGACATCCATTTTTTTGGCATTGCGCTTCTTGCGACGAAACATTCGGCCGCCCGAATATTGAGTTGTCACACGATTCTTCGGTCCGTGCTGCCCGAATGTAACTAGAAATCCGCCGAGGTATCCCATTAGAACATTGTCCCTTGTGTCGAGCGATCGCGAGTGCTCTTTGCGAACGCAGCTTGCATCAATAAATAACAAATCACGAGAACTGCAATTGATCC
>JANRBC010000132.1 GCA_030727685.1 Ilumatobacteraceae bacterium | reverse complement strand
CTTGGGCTGGTGGCGCCGGCGCGGACGACGGCGTTGATGTCGCCGCCTTGAGCACCAATGCCCGGCACAAGAATTGGCATGTCGCCAACAATCGCCCGAACGCGCGCCAACTCTTCTGGGTACGTCGCACCAACAACCAATGCACACTCGCCAATCGAACGCCACTTTGCAGCCGCAGTTCGCGCCACACGCAGATAAACCGGCTCGCCATCAACTTCAAGCGATTGAAATTCGCTCGAACCGGCATTTGAAGTACGACACAACACAATTGTGCCTTTGCCGGGTGTTGCCAAGAACGGCTCAAGACTGTCAGTGCCAAGATACGGATTAACAGTCACTGCGTCGGCGCCATAGCGAGAAAAAGCTTCGCGAGCATAAAGCGCGGCGGTGTCGCCGATGTCGCCGCGTTTGGCATCCAAGATCAAAACAACATCAGGAAACTTCGCCCGGATGTACTCGCAAACATTTTCGAGTTGTTTTTCGGCACCGACTGCCGCGAAATAAGCGATCTGCGGTTTAAATGCACAAACTAAATCGCCGGTCGCATCAACAATCGCCTTGCAAAAATCTTCAATCGCATCAACCGAGCCACGCATCGAAGTCGGAAACCGCGAAACATCTGGGTCGAGGCCGACGCAAAGCATCGAACCGCTGCGGTCCCAAGCGGCATTAAGGCGCTGATAAAAACTCATCTACGAAAGATTCACTGTTCGATTGTTATCGCACCAGTTGGACAAATTTCTTCGGCGGCGGTCAATGACTCGCGCAATTCTTCTCCGGGGTTCTCGTTGAGAATATGCAGAAAACCATCGTTGCGAATTTCAAAAACCTCGGGGCACATCTGCGTGCATGCGCCGGTTGAGGCGCAATTATCAAAGTTCACGCTGACTTTCATCAAGGCGAGATTAGCCCGTGAGATTAGCCAGTGACACCTTGGCGCTCGAACGCACACAACACGGCACGCAGTGAAGCAGTGATTGTGCTCGGGTCGGTGCCCACGCCCCAACGCACATTGCCCTCGGCATCAGCACCTTCGATATACGCAACTGCCATCGCTTCTGAACCTTGGCTTAGCGCATGCTCAACATAATCTTTCACGTCAAACACGACATTGAACTCATTTCGCAACGCATGAACGAACGCATCGATTGGTCCGTTGCCGACACCCGTAAGTGTTCGGGGTTTGCCATCGACCAACATTTGCGCGCTGATCGAGGTCGAACCTTTTGAGTCGCTACGCATCTCGTGACTTTCGAGTTTGAATTTTGATTCGGTCAACAAATATTCGCTTTCAAAAGCCGACCACATAACGTCAGGCGCAATCTCGGTGCCTGAATCTTCGGTGATGTGTTGAATCGCTTTCGAGAACTCAACTTGCAGTCGTCGCGGCAACGCAAAACCATGCTCGGTCTGCATCACGTACGCAACGCCACCCTTGCCCGACTGACTATTGACACGAATAACGGCCTCGTAAGTGCGACCAACGTGTTTCGGATCAATCGGCAAATAAGGCACGGCCCACTTGTCGTAATCTTTTGGCAACGCGTCGAGACCTTTCTTGATTGCATCTTGATGACTACCTGAAAACGCCGTGTAAACCAAATCACCCGCGTATGGTTGTCGCTCGGGCACAGCCAAGCGGTTGCAATATTCGGCATCGCGTCGCAACGCATCGATGTCGTTGATGTCTAATTGCGGATCAACACCGTTCGTGAATAAATTCATCGCCAAAGTAATGATGTCGACGTTGCCGGTGCGTTCACCATTGCCAAAGAGCGTGCCTTCGACGCGATCTGCGCCGGCCATCACACCAAACTCAGCAGCGGCGACAGCGCAACCACGATCATTATGTGGGTGCAACGACAGAATAAGTTTGTCGCGTCGCGGCACGTTGCGACCGAACCATTCGATGACGTCGCCGTAGACGTTGGGCGAGTAGCACTCGACAGTCGCCGGCAGGTTCAAAATAATTTTGCGCTCAACAGTCGGCTCGATAACTTGCATTACCGCTTCGCAGATCTCGATCGCAAAATCAGGCTCAGCCAAAGTAAAACTCTCTGGCGAATATTCATAACGAACTGCGGTGCCGACAAGTTTGCTTTCAAGTTCGCGACAAATTTTGGCGGCACTCGTCGCAATGTCGATAACCCCAGGCTTGTCGAGACCGAAAACAACACGACGTTGCAACGGGTTAACTGAGTTATAAAAGTGCACGATCGCCCGAGGTGCGCCAACGAGACACTCATAAGTACGCTCGAGCAATTCGCGTCGGCACTGCACAAGAACCTGAATCGTCACATCATCAGGAATCAAATCTTGTTCGATCAACAAACGCACGAAGTCGTAATCTGGTTGACTCGCGGATGGAAAACCAACTTCAATCTCTTTGAATCCCATTTTTACGAGAGTCTTAAACATGCGCAACTTTCGCTCTGGGTCCATCGGGTCGATCAGCGCTTGATTGCCGTCGCGCAAGTCAACTGAACACCACAACGGCGCTTTGTCGATGATGCGATTTGGCCAAGTGCGGTCAGCGAGAACGAGCGGCACCGCGTGCGAGTATTTCTCGAATGGCATCTTGCGGGGCTGAGTTGGCTTCGGTGGCATTTCTTTCTCGTTTCGTCTGGTTAATCGGTTGGGCTAATTAATTTTGTTAAAAAGAAAACCCTCTGGGCCTTTTGGCTCAGAGGGTGCGGCTGCAGTGATA
>JANRBC010000131.1 GCA_030727685.1 Ilumatobacteraceae bacterium | reverse complement strand
AAGAGTTATTTAGAAATCGAAAGTCGCATGAATCTCTTGAGCGGCTTTGATGGTTCAACGATGAATTGTTCAAGACTAAAACCATTTGGTGGACCAGATTGCGGCTCGACACAAATTGCGTGAGATGTTTCGTCGTAGACGACCCAGTGCGAGCAGTCACTGTCGATGGTCATTGTTATTGATTCATCAAAAATGATTCGTGGCTGTTTTCGCAAGCCAGTGAAACAATCGTCGTACGGCGGCGGCGGCGGAGAAACTGTTTTTCCTGTCGGAATGCCAAACGAATCACGGACATACATTTTTTCGAAGTCGACTTCAATGCGGCATGGTCGAGCAAACCAAGGGTGCCAACCAACTTGACCGGGCATTTTTTGGTCTGATGTTGAAAGTATGAGCTCGAAGTTAATTGCATCGTCTTCAACTGTGATTATTTGTGTTACTTCACCACTAAAAGCGAACCGTGCACCAAGGTCGATATTCATCGTCACGCTTGTTGGCGACAGTTCGGTGACGCTAAATGCTCGGTCTAATACTGTGCCGTGAATCGCGTGTGGCGCCATATTGATTTCAAGTTGGTGACTTTTTGATTCAAAATTGAACTTGCCGTCTCGTACTCGACCTGCATACGGCACCATCGGGTATGAACCCCATTTTTGAAGGTTTGTCTCACCGTTGTGAGTGATTAAGAGTTCACGACCGAATGCGACGAGAGATGAAACTCGGCCACCATGTTTTGGATCGATTGTGCAACGAATGTTTTTACTCGTGAGAATAATCTCAGAATTTGTCATGTTCTTGTTCTCGCTCGTTTCTTTACTGACTGAATTGCAATTAAAGCGAGCAGTAAAGCAAAGATGACTGGCGCATCACCAATTCGAGAATAAAAAGTTCTGCCAGTGTGCAATGGCACATCAGCAATCAAAGTCTTTGCATCACCAATGTTTAAGCGGCTGGTTAGTTCTCCGTCAGCAGAGATGACAGCGCTAAAGCCAGTTGTTGCCGCTTGAAGCGTCCATCTTCCGGTCTCTCGAGCGCGAAGTGAGTTGGTGGCGAGTTGTTGAGTTTGCAGAACAGTGCCCGTGTAACTTGACCCGTTGGTGGGGTTCAACAAAACTTCTCCGCCTGCTTCGACGCCGCTATTTGCACGACCCGCAAAAAATGCCTCCCAAGAGATCACGACTGCGACTTTTGTCGTGCCGATTTTTATCATTGCGGGTTCTTTTCCCGCAACCGCATCGCTCGGAATTCGATTCATCGGCGCACCGATCGCGCTGAGAAAGCTGCGCAACCCACTCGGTACGTATTCGCCGAACGGCACGCGTCGAACTTTGTCGTATCGAGATGTAATTTCACCTGTCGGTTCAACCACTACTTGAGCGTTGGTAAATCGGTTTGGGCCAGCGTCTTCGGTAATGCCAACGATGAAATCAGTATTAAGCCGTTTGGCTTCACCAACAATTTCGTCAAACTCTTTGCTTAGTTTGAAATCAACAACATCAATTACGTTTTCAGGCCAGAGAACAGCATCGAGTTCGTCTGTTGGTTGTAAATTTTGCGTCACCTTTAAATGTCGGTCAAAGGCATCGCGGGCCGATGCATTAATTGCCAATACACCTTGTGGACCGCCACCTTGCACAATTGCAATTCTTAGAGTGTCGCCGGTTGGTTTAGGAGATGGCATGACCAAGGCGAAAACTTGCAATGCAGCCACCACGGTGACTAGTCGAAGCACTTTAACTCGTGATTCTCGGCGGTTGAAATAAGCGGCAATTATGGCGGCCACTTGTAGAACAAACCAAGTTGCCAGAATTGGGCCACCAATCGAAACGAGATTGGCAAAAGTTGTTTGCGAAATTGCGATCGGCAGCGTGGCAAGTGGAACTCCACCGAATGGCAGAGAAAATCTCAAGACTTCAGCCAAACTGTGCGTAATTGGGCGCGCTATCGAAGCATTGCCGAATTTATTTGCTATGACAGCGGCGATGCCATGCAAAACAGAAAACAAGACGACTGCCAAAATGTAGCCAGGTGCAGTTAGCCACCACATCCACATCATGCCGAGGCTGAGCCAGGCGATTGAAAATAAAGTGCCGAGTGTGAAACTCTCTCGATCGTTTTGCGCCAGATTGCAAATGGCAAAAAATATTGCGATGCCGACAATAGTTAGCGGCCACCATCCCCACGGGGGCAAACCCAAGCCGACAAGTAAGCCTGATACGAGAGCCACAACTTTGCGCGAGATTGAAGAATTTTTGAATGTTGCGAGAGTTACTTTCATCGAAATGGATCTTCGGTTCGAAGCAAAATCTGAAGTTGGGCGATTCTTTCTCGCGCGGGTGGATGTGAAGCCACTACAAGGTTGTTGGCGGCTTGGCGGTCACCGAATTGAGAGTCATCGCTAACTCGTTTTAGAGCAGTAAGCAATTCGTTGCCAAAACCCATACGCACTGCGCGGTGGTCTGCTTGAAATTCTGAAGCATGACCGACTGCGCTGCTCAAGGCTTGCGCTACGACCAGACCTGCAACAAAGAGTGAAGAGATAACCGTGAGTGCCGCTGAGATTAGCAAGCCAAAAAACTTAAGCGCTGCGAATCGAGAACTGAATGTGTTTGAAACGGCCTCGGCGATTCGCTGCAAGAAAAAGCCAATTCGCGCAAGCAACAAAATTGGCAAACTAAGCCACTGAGCGATTGTCAATGCAATGGTGTGTGAGCCGAGGTGATGACTGAGTTCATG
>JANRBC010000130.1 GCA_030727685.1 Ilumatobacteraceae bacterium | reverse complement strand
CATCATCAAACCAAACATCATGAATCACGAGACCTTCGCGCTGACAAAAACCGATTCGAAAACTCCACCGCTCCCAAGACACCTTGTAGCCGTCAAATGAAAACGAAATACCCTCAGGTTGTTTGATCTCAAGTGGCTTCAACGAAATATTGGCCCCAGTTTGACTTGCGCGATACGGCCCCGGCGTCTGCGGCACCGCAATCTGCTGGTCGTTTTCAACTGCGACAACTTCGCCCGAATCAATATCTACAATCGCATGCAAACCCGAAATCGGATGAGCATAAAAATTCGCCTGCGGTGTCGGCTGATGCCACATCGGCGTCCAAATAATTCTCCGACCGTCATCTAAATATTTCGGTATCTGCGCACCGATCGGCCACGTCTCCATCTTCACGCTGTCAAGATCTGTGATCCCCCGACTTCGCAACGCTTCGATCACTCGCGGGTCGCTCTTGGCAGCAGCGATCGCCATTTCGCTCTCGACACTCAACACCGGCGCCTTTGCACCTTCAATTATTTTGTTGCTCACAACGCTAAGCGAGTCGCCCGCACCAATAGTCGCAACAATCTCCGACACTTTGCCCGTCGAACGATCTAACACTGTCACTCGCGCTGCACGATCGACATTTTCACCGAGCCGAAAGCGGGCCAGTTGCGCCTTCGACGGCTCTTCAACTTGCATCATCGCAATCAAATGCCGGTGATCAATCACGCCATCACGACGCAACGCGCCGATCAGCAACTCAAGTTCTGTCTTGCTCAGCGGGTCTAATGGATGCACGCGACTCGCCACATCAGCCTCCGTCATCTTCGCTGACATCTCGCCTCCACAAAATCGCCCGGATTAAAACTCAAAATATGGCTCCGGGGGTGGGGGTCGAACCCACGACACACGGATTAACAGTCCGTTGCTCTGCCAACTGAGCTACCCCGGAAGGTAAAAGGCTTGTTTACTCTAACCGCATTGAGAGCCAATACGAATTAGAACTAGCATTTCAAACATGTCTGACGCCTACACACCCAAACCCGAACATCGCTTCACCTTTGGTCTTTGGACCGTTGGCAACATGGGTCGCGACCCATTCGGATTAGAAACTCGCCCCGCACTCGACCCAGTTGACTCGGTTCACCGTCTCGCCGAACTCGGTGCATACGGCGTCAACTTTCACGACGACGACCTCGTTCCATTCGGTGCATCACCAGCCGAACGCGAAACTGCACTCAAACGATTTCGTCAAGCACTCGACAAAACTGGCATCAAAGTTCCGATGGCAACAACAAATCTTTTTGGTCAGCCCGTGTTCAAAGAAGGCGCCTTCACGGCCAACGATCCGGTAGTTCGTCGCTACGCAATCAAAAAAACAATGGAGTCAATCGACATGGGTGTGTCACTCGGCGCCAAGGTCTACGTCATGTGGGGCGGTCGCGAAGGTCTCGAATGTGAAGCAGCCAAAGATGTTCGCACAGCACTTGATCGCTATGCAGAAGCAGTCAACATTTGTTGTGCATACGCCAAAGACCGTGGCTATGACTTAAAGTTCGCGCTCGAACCAAAACCAAACGAGCCACGCGGTGACATGTTCTTGCCAACGGTTGGTCATGCAATCGCGTTCATCAACGAACTGCAATGGCCAGAAATGGTCGGCCTCAACCCAGAGTTCGCCCACGAAACAATGAGTGGCCTCAACTTCACACATGCAGTTGCGCAAACTTTGTGGCACGACAAGTTGTTTCACATCGACCTCAACGCACAACGCATTGGCAAGTTCGACCAAGACTTCAGATTTGGCAGCGAAGGCATCCGCGATGCGTTCTACCTCGTCAAACTTCTCGAAGATTCAAAGTGGGACGGCATGTTGCACTTCGATGCCCACGCCTACCGCACCGAAAATGCCGAAGGTGTTTGGGACTTCGCTCGTGGTTGCATGCGCACCTATTTGATCTTGGCCGAGAAGTCGCGCCAGTTCAAACAAGACAAAGAAATTCAAGCGGCGCTCAAAGCAGCAATGTTCGACAAACTCGCCGAACCAACATCACCTGATGGTTTCGGCGCAG
Source organism: Ilumatobacteraceae bacterium (assembly GCA_030727685.1). GTDB lineage: Bacteria > Actinomycetota > Acidimicrobiia > Acidimicrobiales > Ilumatobacteraceae > BACL27. The sequence continues at coordinate 12,577 of JANRBC010000130.1, read as the reverse complement.
ACGCACTTCACACTTTGCGCACCGGCACATTCGACGTCAAAGCCCTCGGCGAACGTGGTTACGCTCACGAGCGCCTCGACCAACTCGTCACAGAACTGCTACTCGGCGTCAGATAACCAATGCCGGTTGTTATCGGCGTTGATTCATCAACGCAGTCAACAAAAGTAGAGCTCCGCGATCTTGATTCAGGCGAATTAGTTTCAACCGGTCGTGCCGCACACCCAGAAACTGGCGCGGCCCCGCTAAGCGAAACCAACCCAAACGAGTGGCTCAAGGCGTTCAACACCGCACTAGAAACCGCGACGGCCAACAAAGCTCAAACAAAGTTTGCCGCGATTTCGGTTGCTGGCCAGCAGCACGGCCTAGTCACGCTCGATCGCGAACACAATGTCGTTCGCAACGCCAAACTTTGGAACGACACCCAATCAGCGCCAGACGCCCAGTGGTGCGTCGATCAACGCGGCGCAGCTTGGTGGGCAGAGCACGTCGGCAGCGTGCCCGTCGCAAGTTTCACCGTCACCAAACTTTCATGGATCAAACGACTCGAACCACAAAACTGGTCGCGAACAACGCGTGTCTGTCTTCCGCACGATTATCTCTCTTGGCAACTTCGTGGTGGCGGCGCTAATGAGATAACTACCGATCGCGGCGATGCATCAGGCACTGGCTATTGGTCGGCAAAAACAAACGAATACGACAACGAAGTTCTCAAAATAATCGACTCAAAGCGTGACTGGTCAACTGCGCTGCCACGCGTCGCTTCACCACTCGAACAAACCGGCACCTGGCAAGACGCAGTCGTCGGTTGCGGCACGGGTGACAATATGGCAGGTGCGCTCGGCATCGGGCTACAACCTGGTGACGTCGCAATTTCGCTCGGCACTTCGGGCACCGTTTATGCAGTTAGCGCCACACCGACCAATGATCCATCTGCAGCAGTCGCGGGTTTTGCCGACGCAACCGGCGCCTATCTTCCACTTGTGTGCACCTTGAACGCGACAAAAGTTTTTGACAAGTTCGCGAGTGTCCTTAATTGCGATCTTCCACAATTCGGCGAACTCGCCCTAAGTTCTGAATGTGGCGCCAATGACCTGGTGTTATTGCCTTATCTCGACGGCGAGCGCACGCCAAATCTTCCAAATGCGCGAGCAACCATTGTCGGCTTAAACGGCAATCACACTCGCAACGATCTCGCACGAGCAGCCATTGAGGGTGTTGTTTGTGGTTTATTAGATGGCCTGACCGCTATCAATAACTGTGGCGTCAATACAAACGGTCGCATCTTTTTGCTCGGTGGCGGCGCGCAATCAAAAGCAGTTTGCCAAATCGTTGCCGATCTAATCAATCGCGAAGTTCATGTGCTCAACGAACCCGAAATTGTTGCCCTCGGCGCAGCGCGTCAAGCGGCGGCAACACTCACCGGCAAGTGGCCCGCTTGGCAAGCATCATCAAAAATTGCAGCACAACCAATTGCAACTGCTGCACAAAGCACTGCAACCCGCGAGCAATTCGCTGCCGCAAGATTAAAAAACTTCGGCGTTTAAATTTTTTGGCTAGTTGATTTACTAGCCAACAATTTCACTGGTCTTTACAACGCGACCTTCGCGAACAGACTTCCAGGCGGCGAGCCCAGCCACAAGCGACGCTCGCCCATCTGCACCAGTGACAACTGGTTGAATCTTGCCTGTTGCTACTCCCATGAACTCGTTCCACTCGGCGATGTATGCAGGTATGTAGCGATCTAAGAAGAAATACGGCATCTTTGCCAACTGCGTGCCATTTTCGTTTCTTGAAATCGTGCTCGTCATCAATGGATTTTCTGACGCAGTCATACCTTTTGACCCGAAGACTTCTACGCGTTGGTCGTAGCCATAAACAGCCTGGCGCGAGTTGTCAATCATCGTGATCGCGCCATTGGCGTGCTGCAACATGATCGCCACAGTGTCTAGGTCACCGATTTCGGCAAACTCAGGCACGATGCGCACAGCACCAGTCGCATAGACCGAGACAATTTCGCTGCCGACCACATATCGAGCCATATCAAAATCGTGAATCGTCATATCAATGAAGATGCCGCCTGAAACTTTTGCATATGCAACTGGTGGTGGCGCCGGGTCGCGACTAGTGATTCGCGCAATATGCACATCGCCCACCACACCGTTAGCCACACTGTCGCGCACTGACCTGTGCGTTGGGTCGTAGCGTCGATTAAAGCCGAGCATCAACGGCGTTTTGCTGTCGCTGATTGCTTTCAGCGCGCGATCAGTTTCGGTTAACGAAAGCGAAATCGGCTTTTCACAAAAAACTGGTTTCTTATACTTCGACGCCATTATCAATACTTCAACGTGTGTGTCAGTCGAAGTGCAGATCGCTATTGCGTTCACATCGGCTGAAGACATCAAAGACTCAGGGTCAGAAAACTGCTGACAACCAAATTTGGTCGCTACTTTTTGAGCTGACTCACTAATCACGTCATATACGCCAGCCAAATGGGCACCTTCAATGCGCTGAGCAATCAACTCGGCATGCATCACGCCGATGCGACCGCAGCCCAATACGCCAATACCAATGCTTTTGTTGCTACTCATGGCCAGACTTCTCCTAATTTTGGTTTAGATGGCGAGCCAGCGCCGACCACCGATTGGTCAAAGTCTATTACTGCGCCCGTCATCAGCCCAGACTCGTCCGACAACAAAAACATAATTGTTCGAGCAAGTTCGTCGGGTTTTATCAATCGACCCAGAGGCTGTTCGCTTTCTGCTTTTTGTAGCCAGCCATCTTGTGCGTTGTGCCACTTTCGCTGAGTTGCATCTTCGGTAGGCGTATCCATCCAACCAGGATTCAATAAGTTCACGCGAATGCGATCGCGCATCAACGAATAAGCACAGTTGCGGGTCAATGTGTGCAGTGCACCTTTCGAAATCGCATAGTGCGTCAAATTCACATCGCCGCCATAACCAGTAACACTGCCGATGTTGACAACAGCGCCAGCAACACCTTCGCGCTTCATAATCTTGGCGCAACCTTGAATCAACATAAAGGGTGCGCGCACATTAACCGCCATCATCGTGTCGAACATCTCAGGCGTCGTATTCCAGACGCTGCCACGCGATGTCTCAGCCGCCGAATTAAGCAAACCGTGCACGACACCAAAAGCTTTGTCGACTGTTTCAACTATTCGCGCTGGCTCGTCAGGTTTCGCTAAATCAGCCGAGATAAAAATCGTCTTGGTGCCAAGACTTGTTAATTCTTTTGCCAAAGCCTCACCCGTTTTGGTGTCACGGCCAACGAGAGCCAAACCCGCAGCACCACGTTCGACTGCCAGTCGAGCCACGCACTCGCCAACGCCACGCGATGCACCACTCAATAACAACACTTTTCCGTGCAGGCTAGAAAAACTTGGTGTTGATTCGCTCATAAATTTTGCTTACCAGCCGATTCGTTGTTTCTTTTTGCCTTCCCGCATTTCATCGCCTGCCTTGAGCACTTCTTTGCGATGACTCGTTGTCGGCACGCCAACTTCCCAGAACGAACCGCCCTCGGTCCAGTCGTTTGAACTTGTCTTAATCACGATGACATGAGTGCGATCTGATTTGCGAGCGCGACTGAAAGCCGCTTCTAGGTCATCGATTGAGCCAACAGTTTCTGCAATCGCCCCCATTGATTCGGCATGCTTGGCAAAGTCGACGTAAACAAGATTTTGCACGTCGCAATCAACGATCTGATTATTAAACGGCACACCACCTTGGTTGACCTGCAATCTATTTATCACGGCGTATCCACCGTTGTCGCAGACAACCACGATCAACTTGTGCCCATAAAGCACAGAACTATAAATATCGCTGTTCATCATCATGTATGAACCATCGCCGACGAACGAGATCACTTCGCGATTCGGCATCGCCATTTTGGCTCCCCATGCACCAGAAAGTTCATATCCCATACATGAGAACCCGTACTCGCAGTCAAACGAGTCGATACTTTTGGCTCGCCATCCATTGTTCAGTTCGCCCGGAAACCCACCCGCAGCAGTGAGCGCATAGTCGCCAGCCTGGGCCAAGCGATCGGCAACGCCTACAACTTGCGCATAGGTCGCAAGCTTGCTTGAATCTTTTTTTGCGATGCCATCTATATACGAGTGATACTTGGCCACCTCTGACTGAGCAAGTTTTGACCACGAGTCGTCAGCGCGCCAATTTGCAAGAGCCACAGTCATTTCTTCAAGCGTCACGCTCACGTCAGCCACTACAGGCAATGAGCGATGCTTCACAGCATCAAACCGCGCCGTGTTCACGCCGATGAACTTTGTCTGCTCGTTGCTAAATATCGTCCACGAACCCGTAGTGAAATCTTGCAGGCGTGTGCCGAGAGCCAAAACAACATCTGCTTGCCCAGCCAAAGTATTTGCTGACTCACAACCAGTCACGCCGACTGGGCCAGCGTTCAAAGGATGAGCAGCCAGCAGCGATGCCTTACCCGCAACAGTTTCAACAACCGGAATATTGTGCTTGGTCGCAAATTCGGCTAACTGCTTTTCGGCAAGCGAATAATGAACCCCACCGCCACAAATAATCAACGGACGTTTCGCTTGTTTAAGCGTCTTGATTGCACGCTCAAGTTCACTCGCATCGGCACGGGGTCGCAATATCGTGTGCACCACTTCGTCAAAAAACACTTCCGGAAAATCAAAACTCTGTGCTTGCACGTCTTGAGGCAAACTTATAAATGCTGGCCCACAAGTTGCAGGGTCAAGCATCGTTGACACGGCATGGGGCAAAGATTGCAACAGTTGCTCGGGAGCAACAATGCGATCCCAATATCGCACCACAGGCTTGAAAGCGTCGTTCACCGTTATCGATGGGTCTGAAAATGTCTCCGCTTGTTGCAAAACCGGATCAGGAATTCGATGAACAAAAGTGTCACCAGCCAAAAACAAAACTGGAAGTCGGTCAACATAAGCAACACCTGCAGCAGTCACCATATTCAACGCGCCTGGCCCAATCGACGAGGTCGCAACCATAATTTGCTGTCGGCGCTTAGCCTTTGCAAAACCCACTGCAGCAAGTGCCATACCTTGTTCGTTCTGACCGCGATAAGTTTTAATTTTGTTGCGGTTTTCGTCAAGTGCGACACCAAGACTCGTCACATTGCCGTGACCGAAAATCGCCAATACTCCTGGAAACAATTGTTCTTGTCGCCCATCGATCACAATTTTTTGAGCAACAAGAAACTTCACAAGCGCCTGCGCGGTTGTTAGGCGAATGGTTTTCATAGACGAACACTACGCGTTCGTATTAAACGCTGCCACGACTTTCTGAGCATCCGAATTTCCGTCGCTACCTAGGCAGCGTGAACGCGACCAGACATCAACTCAATCAGGCGCTCAAATGAAAGATCAGCCTTTTCAAACTGGCCCACTGATTGGCCGCGATTGAGAATCAAGAACCGATCGCCAACAGGCAATGCGTGCTGCGGGTTGTGAGTAATCAAAATCACGCCAAGGTTTCGCGCGGCCGCTGCTCTTACATAGCCCAACACTAAATCTGATTGACGCACGCCAAGCGCTGATGTCGGTTCGTCCAAAATAAGCACTCGTGCGCCGAAGTAAACAGCGCGCGCAATCGCCACACTTTGGCGTTCGCCACCAGAAAGCGTGCCGACAGGCTGATCAATATCGCGAACATCGATACCCAACTTCGCCATTTCTTCTTTGGCTGTCTTTCGAGCGAACTTAGTGTCCAACAAATTGATCGGACCAAATCTACGAACAGGTTCAGAACCCAAAAAGAAGTTACGCCAAACCGACATCAAAGGTGCCATCGCCAAATCTTGATAAACAGTCGCGATACCTAATGCACGCGCCTCTCGTGGTGACTCGAACGCAACTTCGTGACCTTCAAATTTGTATTTTCCACCGCTTGGCTTATGTAGGCCAGAAATAATCTTGATGAAAGTTGATTTTCCGGCACCGTTGTCACCAAGCACGCACGTCACTTGACCGGCAATAACTTTCGTCGAGACATTCTGCAACGCTTTGACGTTGCCGAAGTCTTTGCTTACGTTTTCAAGTTCAAGAAGCGGAGATTTTTCGCTCATCGTTGTTCGTTCGCTTTCTTTCGTACGTAGTTGTTAACCAGAACTGCGACCAACAAAACCGCACCCAAGAAGATGAAGCGACCGTCTTGGTTCCATTGCGCGGCCGGAATGCCGTTCTTTGACACAGCCATAATCAATGCACCCAGCGAAGCACCCACGACCGAGCCATATCCGCCAGTCATCAAGTTGCCACCAACCACCGCTGCAATGATGTATTCGAATTCTTGACCATCTCCTTGTTGCGCTTGCACCGAGTTCAGGCGCATCAAAATCATCGCCCCTACAAATGCACCCATCAGTGAAGTTGCCATAAATAGCGCTGTCTTCACTTTGTCAGCGGGCACACCAGTCGCCCGGGCAGCATCTTTGTTGCCACCAACCGCGAAAATCCAGTTGCCATACTTAGTTTTCGTCAAAACAAACGCGCCAACCGCCGTGAAGAACATCCACCAGAAAACCGACATTCGAAACACACCGTCAGACAGCAACAATCTGACGCTCAAGGCAATAGCGCCAACTACCACCCCAAGCAACACCATGCGACGACCGAGTTGATCTGCCGCTTCGTCGGCTTTTGTACGCGATCGATGCGACGCTTCTACAAGGGTTGTCGCCAAGGCAAGCGCCGAAGCGAGTAACAAACTGGTAAAAATTCCGCCTCTAAATCTTGGCGCGCTTGAATCGGCTCGCAGAGCAAATGCGATAAACACAAACGCCGCCGACATCAACACGCCGATATAGACAAACCACTTTGTCGATAACTTTCCAGCAGCGCGACGGGCTTGATAGAAGCAAGTTGCAGCGCCCACGCCGGCAACAGTTATCAAAACTGCGCGAACTGCTTGCACGGTCGTCAACTGAAACAGCGACACGATACCGATCAACGAGACAAGACAAATTAGTGGCAAACGAACAATTAGGCCGGCAATCACTTTGCCGCGCAGCTCAACGTCACCCCGCATGAACGAGCGAATTGTTATTGCAAGTGGCAGCGCTCCTGCTGCAATCGCCACTACAAACCTCATCCACAGTGGCATCCATTGCAACATCACGCGCTCTTCATTGCGGTCAAAGAGTTGCCCCGCAAAACCTGCAACAAATACGCCTAGCAGGCCAAATGCGAGAAACTTCTTTGATGCGTCGGGCAAAGAGCCGACCAATTTTTCGCGACCGTCAAATCTGGCCCTTGCATAAAACACGATCGCCACGACTGTGCCAATCAAGCCAACAACGCCAGCCAGTACATTGCCATTCACCGAATCGGTTCGATGCAGGGTAAGCACGCCGAAAATTGCGGCGGCTACACCAACAATTGCGATTAAAAAATCGGTATTTGATCGTTGCGCCCTGCGCACCAAAGCCTGCTCCATGAACCCAAGAATCATCAAGACAGCAAACAACAAACCGCCCACAAGAAAAATCACATCGCGATATTTCATATCCCCGAATTTGTTTTCGCCACCCAGCACAGCCTTAAAGAAGCCATAACCATGCGCTTCATCGACGTCTGAAACGTTTACGAGCGAGTTGATCCGCTTAGAAAAAACTAGGTTCGCACCTTTGATAATAAAAAACGAGCCGAGTGTCACGATGAAACTGGGCAGACCAGTTCTATTAACCAAAAATCCGTTCCACCAGCCAACACAACCCGCCAGCAAAAATGCTGCGGGTATACAAACCCAAAGTGAAATGCCGCCATCGGTGAAATACTTGGCCATCAACGCAATCGTCACACCGCTTGCGCCAGTCATAACACCGGCCGACAAGTCGAATTCGCCACCGATCATCAACAAAGAAACCGTTACGGCCATGATGCCGAGTGGCGCTGCGACATCTAAAAAGTTTGCAGTGCTACCGGCCGTGCCAAACTTGTCGCCGTTTCCCCAGAAGAATGCCCAAACAACTACCGCACCAATGAGTGCACCAATTTCAGGTGACACCAGAAGTCTCTTGATCGGCCCTCGATAGGTGATTCTTTCATCACCGGTTTTGGTTGGCGTCAGGCCATCAACTTCACTCACGCTCTTATCCCCCGAAAATTAATTAACTAACAAAAAATTATAAACACAAAGAAATCAAACCGGGTTGGTCCGCCCGCTCATCGAAGAACGGGCGGACCAACTTCCGATTAGAACAACTAACTAATTAGCGAGTTCCCTTGCCAACAAGTTCTTGAACTGCGACAACGTTTGACTTGTCAACAAATCCAGGGCCTGTCATAACTGGCAATCCGCCACCGACCGTGTTCGAGTTCGTCACGTTGAGGTAGAGGAATACAACAGCAAGGTATCCCTGAAGGAATTGCTGCTGGTCAATTGTGAAGGTCAACTTGTCTTCGTTGATGTAGTCAAGGATTTCTGTCGAGAGGTCGAAACCACCCATTGGCATTGTGCGACCGAGTTCAGCGGCTGCGTTTGCGCCGTCAACTGCGATTACTGGACCAGTACCAAGGAATGCGTCGATCGATGCATCTGCATCGAGCGCTGCCTTGATTTCACCCTGCTGAGCAACGCGGTCTGCGTCACCTGAAGTTGTGATCTGGATAACTTTGCCACCGAATGTCTCTGCTGCTGCGTTGCAACGAGTTTCAAGCGCAACGTTGCTCTGCTCTTGCTTTGCGCAAAGAAGCACAGTTCCGCCTGCAGCCTTCAAACGCTCACCAGCACCACGGCCGGCGATTGTCTCGTCTTGACCGACGTGAGTGATTGCACCGAGACCCTTGAACAAGTCTGAACCTGAGTTAAGAGTGATCAATGCGATACCTGCATCAACAACTTTCTTAAGTGCACCTTCGAGAGCTTTTGGATCAGCAAGTGAAACGGCAATACCGTCTACACCGTCAGTCACTGCTTGCTCAATCATTTGTGCTTGATCTTGTGCGTTGTTGTTTGCACCTTGGTAATTCATTGTGATACCAAGTGCTGCACCTGCAGCCTCTGCACCCTTTTGAGCTACCGACCAGAATACGCCGTCGTCACCGTGGGTGATAACTGCGATTGTGATGTCTTCGCCAGCTGTTACTTCAGCTGAATCTTCTGTTGCAGCTTCGTCAGTCTCGGTTGACGAGTCTGATGAACCGCCACAAGCGGCGAGCGCCAAGAGTGCTGATGCACCGAGGACGGCTCCCCATGTTTTGCGAATCTTCATTAATTTCTCCCCTTATTGTTGTTTTTAAACGCACAGGATTTTCCTGCCTGCCCTAAGTTAGCGCCGAATAAAATTCTGGGCAAACCCGACCAAACAGGTCAGAAACCTCTTAAATGTTGGGCTTGCCGCGAGGCTAGCCCCCGCCACAATCTTGCTGACTAGAGCTTCGACAGATAACTAATACTGCGACGTACGCCCGCAGTTGAAATCTTTGCATCACGCGGCTGATCACCGACAATTGCCATATCTTGCTCGAGCACGTACCAACCTTCGTAGCCGTTTGACTCCATTACGTCGATCGCCTCAGCAATTTTCACGTCACCATCACCAGCGGCACAAAACACACCATCTCTGGTTGCCTCCATCAAAGTTATTTCTCCGGCCAAAAACTTTGCAGCCACGCTCATCTTTACATCTTTGACATGAAAGTGATCAATTCGAGAAAAGTTTTCACGTGCAAACTTCACTGGGTCGGTGCCACCAATTTGCAAGTGACCTGTGTCAAGCAGCCAGCGCACATTTGAGCCAGCCAAAACTCGGTTCACATCATCTTGAGTTTCAACAAGAGTGTTCAGATGCGGATGAAGAACTTGTTTGATGCCGTAACCTGCGCAAATTTCGTCAATTTCTTTGAAGCCATCAAACATCGCCTGCCACTGCGCATCTGAAAGTTCGAAACGCTTTCCCCAACCTTCGTCGACTACAACAGCGGTAATGAAGAAACCTTTTCCTGTTTCGCTCAAGAGACTTGCCGAGAAGTGCGCTGCTTTGCGCATTGTCTCGCGCTGAGCAAGATCGTGCATCACTAGTGGCACGAATGCGCCGACAATCGGCAAACCAAATTCATTTGCAACACTCGAAACTTCTTCGGGTGTGCTACCGAGGTAACCAACTGGCCCTTGCTCGGTCGCTTTCAAACCAACTGCTTTCATTTCACCCAACACTGTTCGTGCATCGAGTTGAAAACCCCAGTCAGGCACTTCGCACACACCCCATGAAATTGGGTTGCCAACAAGTCGATCAACTACTGAAACTTTGGTCCTAGACATTTGTCTTTCTTTCTTCTTGTTACGGCGATTTCAAACTAGTAGAGAACAGGCCGGTCAACTATTGTTTTCATAAATCAGATCAAAATTTTATCTTTTCGCAACACTTTGCCTTATTGCGGCTTCGCTGTTCACTTTTGCGCAAGTCGGCAGCAATCGCGTCAAAACTGACTCTGTAGTTCTGATCACGTCAACGGGCTGTCGAAGTGCCGAGACCCGAACAGTAGGCACAGTTATTGACGGTGGCTTCATTTTGACCGTCGCCCATGGTGTTGCCGGCCAAACCCTCAATCAGATAACAACTGCAAACGGCACTGTTTTTGCAGCCACAGTTGCGGCGCTCGACATCGACTTAGATCTCGCACTTTTGAGACTCGAGGTTGACCCTGAAAGCCAACTTTCAACCCCACTTCAATTGGCTGCGGCTAAACCTGGCGAGCGAGTCTCGTTCGTGGCGTTTGACGATCAAGAACAGTTCATCCGTGAGGCGAAAATCAAGCGTCGCCTGAAAATTAACACCCAGGATATTTACTTGAACAACAAGACATCTCGGCCCGGGCTCGAGGTCGAACTTGAGGTAAAAGTCGGAAACTCCGGGGGCCCGTTAATCAACAAATCGGGAGAAGTTGTCGGCATCGTTTGGTCGACGAGTCGTGTCGTCAAAAATCGGTCATGGGCGACTCGAAGTGAAGCCGTCACGGCACTACTTGCTGCAGCATCAACAGATGCTTCGCCCCTCAATAGCAAAGCCCTAGCCTGCACAGGGTGAATTCAACTGTGAGCGAACAGACAACAACACGCTCACATCGCGCATATTTCGGAGTATTTCTCGTAGTCGGTCTGTCGTTCGGGCTGGTCGGACCGTCAATCTCGCTACTCGCCGAACAAACAAACACAAGTCTCGCTTCAATCGGCATCGTTCTCGTCACTTACGGGTTCGGTTATGTACTTGGCACGCAAATATTTGCCCGCGGATACGACCGCGGATACGGCAACCGCCTAATTGGTTGCGCCTTGCTGATAGCCGCATCTTCATTTGCGCTCGTGCCATTTATCTCGATGCGAATTGTCTTGGCGATTGTCTTTCTGATGTTCGGCACGGCTGTTTCAACTTCCGACGTTGGCTGCAACACCCTCATCGTCTGGGAACTCAAAGACAGAGTTGGCCCACGGCTCGCGTTAATGCACACCATGCTCGGAGTCGGTGCAATACTCAGCCCGCTGATTGTTCGCGCTTCAGATGAGATTCGTGGCGACGCCGCAATTGCGTATTGGGTCGCGGGCGCAGCTATTGCAACTGTTGCGACAGTTGTGCTGCTTCATCGAGCACCCCTCGACCCGCATCTCGAGAATCGAGAGACCGAGGTCGACATTTCAAAAAAACAAATCGCCTTGATCGTGATGTTTTTCTTGGCGTATGTCGCACTTGAAGTCGTTTTTGTTACTTGGATTTACACCTACGGCATAAAAACTGGATTGTCCAAAAATGAATCGGCAATTCTCACCTCGACTTATTGGATTGGCTTCATGCTTGGTCGAGTCGCCACGGTTTTTCTCGCTCGAAAAAGCCATGGAATCTTGTTTATCCAACTCGGAGCCGTTCTCAATATCGTTGTCTGCCTGGTGCTCTACCTGCGAATCGACTCGCTCTTGTTGCCATGCGCGATCATCTATGGCATCGCCGCGGCGCCGCAGTTTCCGTTGATGTTTGGTTTTATCGGCAACCGCACTTCGCTCTCAGGCAAGATGACCGCCCGAATTGTCGGCACTGCAGGCGTAAGTTCAACGACATTGCCATGGCTAGCAGGTCAGTTTCTTGAACGAGTTGGCTCGTGGACGTTTCCGACATTTTTGGCGTGCACCGCTGCCACTGTTTTTATCGCGACAAAATTGATTACCAACAGTTTTGGTGTGCCCAAACACATTTCAGCAACAAACTAAAAACTAAAATGTTAATTAAGCGGCGCTGCGCATTGCGTCGCGAATAACTCGCATACCGATCGGTTTGATTGGCTTTTGCTTCAACCAATTCAGATAACCCTTTGAACTAAAGATCTCGTATTCGCGAGTACGCACGTGAAACTGCCTTGGCTCGATCACTTCGACTTCGCCTGGGGCATTCGGGTGCAACGCTGCGAAAGTAAGACCGCCCTGTTTTTGAGTGAACATCTTTTGATAGGCATCGTCGTCAAGTTCAACTGACGACGGACGAGCAAAATTTGTCTCGAGCACACGTTCAAAAACAGGCAGATTTTTTGCTTTTGCTGACTTAACAAATGAATCGAATT
>JANRBC010000129.1 GCA_030727685.1 Ilumatobacteraceae bacterium | reverse complement strand
GCAAACCGCCCGAAACTTTATAACCCTCACCGCCGAATTTTCCGCCGGCGTGCAAAACAGTAAGAACAACTTCAAGTGCACTCTTGCCTTTGTGCGGACCCGAAGGGTAAGGATCAACCGGAATGCCACGGCCGTTGTCTTGCACTTGACACGAACCATCTTCGTGCAGAGTGATCGTAATTTTGTTGCAAAACCCTGCCATTGCCTCGTCAACTGAGTTGTCGACTACTTCCCAGATGAGGTGATGTAGGCCGTTTAAGCCGGTCGAACCGATGTACATGCCGGGTCGTTTGCGAACCGGGTCAAGACCCTCGAGAACCTGAATATCTTTGGCTGCATAAGTGGCCGAACCGCTCTTTCCAGACGCTGGTTTTGCTTTAGTTACAGCCATTTTTTGGGTACCTTTTGGTTGACTTTGATACTGGTTTTCGCTCGAAATTAAGCAAAATTATTCTACTCTCTAACTGTTCGCGCGACCTGATTTTACGCGGATATCTATCCCGCTAATTGTGGTGCCGGTGTGATGACTAAGGCTTGTGCAAATATCTCGCTCGAGAAACTTCATGTGAGTTGACCAAGCCGGGTCGTCGACTTCGATTAACAGACGCCCACGATCAAGTTTGATTGGTGTGACATGAGTGGCAACCTGCTCGCCGACAAGTTCTTGCCACAACCCGAAAACCCCCGACACCGTGTCGATATTCGGCGACCCGAGACTATGCAGCAGTCGATTTAACTCGTCGCTCAGTTTCGACTCGGACCTCGAGGTTGAATTTGCGTCAAATTCTTCAGGGTTGGTTTCATTAATCATGGATATTTACACACTCGTTCTAAATTTTGTCGCCAAGTTCGGGTGTTGAGATTACCGTGCCGGCTTTGATCAAAACCCTCTTGGTGATGTGTGCATCAACAGGCAAATCGGAGGCTGTGGTAATCAAAACCTGCCCCACCGGAAAGTGATTAATCAGTGCCCTGGCCCTATCTGGGTCAAGTTCTGAAAGGACATCGTCCAAAATCAGAATCGGAATCTCGCCGACACTTTGGCTGATGAAACGATGCAATGCGAGGCGCAACGCCAGAGCCATAGTGCGCTGCTCTCCTTGTGAAGCGTGTGTGCGTGCCGGCAAGTTGTTGATTGAAATCTCGAAATCATCACGGTGTGGGCCGACTGTTGTCACGATTCGTCGCAAATCTTCGGCGCGCGACTCGACGAGACACTTTGCCAGACCAATTTTTAACCAATCAGGCGAGTAGTCGATCACAATGTTGCTCGGTCGTTGAGCAAGTTCTTCGTATGCGTGAACAATAAACGGCGTGAGTTTTGATACCAGTTCATTTCTGGCATTACCAAGTTGCGTGCCGGTACTAGAAAATTTTTCGTCCCATAAATCAAGCATTGATGCGACAGCACTATTTAGTCGACCACCAGATTGTTTCAACACTGCATTGCGTTGTCGCACGATTCGATCTACTTCAAGACGTAAGGCGTCGTTTTTATTTGCTAAAGCAACAAGTGAGTCATCTAAAAAGTCGCGCCGCAGATGTGGCCCGCCTTTTACCAATTCGAGATCATCAGGTGAAAAGACCGTGGTTCGCACCATGCCCAATAAATCGCGTGTTTTGGGCAGTTTGGTGCCATTTACCAACACTTGATTGCGGCCCTGAGAGGTAAGTCTTGCTTCGATCAGAATCTCACGTCCATCATCATGTAGCACCCGCGCGCGGATAAACGCAGTGGTCGTGCCCAGTCGAATCATGGCTTCAGTTGGTACCCCGCGAAAACTTTTCATTGTTGACAAATAAGCCAACGCTTCGGTCAAATTAGTTTTGCCTTGACCATTAGAGCCGATAATCGCACTGACACCCGAATCAAAATCGATTTGCGTGTTTGTGTAGTTGCGAAAATCGCTAAGTTGAATTTGTTGCAGTATCACGTCGAGTTAGTTGATGCTGCTGTTAGTTAAACGCAACGCCGCACTAACTTGTTAATCGTTGCGGCATCACGAGATACAAATAATTTTTATCGCCAACACCGCGCAAGACCGCTGGTTTAACCGGATCAGTGGATTCAATTGTGATCTCGTCACCTTTAACCGCGTCTATGCCATCCATTAAATATTGCGAGTTGAAGCCAATTGTTATTTCGGTTCCGTCGAGTTTTGCGTCGAGTTCGTCGACAACTTGGCCGATGTCTTGAGTAACAACCGACAATCGAATCGAATTCGACAACATCTCAAGGCGAACCGGCGTTGTTTCGCGCGCCAAAATTCTTGATCGACGTACCGCTTCAAGCAAAGGTTCTCGTGCAGTCGTAACTTTGTTTGGATAGTGAGCCGAAATCAACTGTTTGTATTTTGGAAACTCAACATTTAACAGTGTTGTTGTCAAAGTTGACCCACCAACTTCGAATGTGGCGCGGTTTTCGCCGAGCGCCATCGTCATTGACTCTGCACCCCCGATTAAGCGCTCAAGTTCGCTAAGCGCACGCCCCGGCACCACGATTTCTGCCCCATGACCCAGCAGTGTCGCACCCGGCAATTCGCGCACCGCCAAGCGATACGAGTCGGTGGCGACTAAACAAACCGAGTCGGGTTCGGCGACCATCAACACGCCAGTCAAGGCAAGTCTTTGCATGTCGTTTGAAGATGCTCGAACTACTTGCCCTAAAGCCTCACCAAAAATTTTTGCGCCGATAGTTACTGGTTGTGTGCCGGCCACAACAATGTTCGGAAAATCTGTCGCGGCAAAAGTTGGCACGGTGAATTGCGATTTGCCGGCCGAAACAACTACCTCGTCGCCCTGTGCATCGATTGTTACTTTTTCTTCTGGCATTGCGCGAACGATGTCGCTCACAAGTTTTGCGCTAACTACTGCGACTCCATCTTGCGCGCCACCAACCGCCAACGTTGATCGAACACTCAAGTCATTGTCGGTGCAAGTTAAAACAAGCGAGTCGCCCTTAACTTGCATGTGCACACCAGAAAGCGCCGGCATTGCATTATTGCGACTTGATGCAACTCTGGCTGCAGCACCAAGAGCCTCTGTCAATAGTTCTCGTTCGACTCGAAACTTCACGGCTTTACCTCGCTAATCGATTATTAGAGATGTGTGCACGATCTGTTATTGCATGTGCAAATCTGTATATAAATCTAATAACAGTAATAAGGCCTGTGGATTGTGGATTAACCACCTTTAACCCAAACAACATACGGCTTAGGCCTGTGACGCTAGGTTGACCGCCAAGCACATCTTGCACCTGCGTAGTTTGTTGATAAGTGGATAAACCAGAGTTGTAAACAACAACCCCCGTGGGTTTCCACATGTTTATCCACATGCTGATCATGAGGTCTTGAACTTCTTAATTAATGCAGTTACCTGCTCATAAACCTGCTTGCGTTCTTTAATTACACGCTGAGTCTTTTCAACAGCGTGAATTACAGTCGTGTGATCTCGACCCCCGAATAGCCGCGCAATCGCTGGGTAGCTCAAGTCGGTTAGTTCGCGAACAACATACATTGCTGTTTGTCTTGCCGTGACCAAGGGTCGTTGACGGTTCTTTCCTTTGATTTCTTCAACACTAAAACCGACAAACTCGGCGATTTCGGCCAACAATTGCTCGTCAGTGCGAGGTTTGACAGAATTTTTGGTCAACAAATCGGTGAGCAAAGTTTTGGCCAATTCAACATCAACCGTAATTTTGTTGAGGCTGGCATAGGCCACCGTGCGAATCAAAGCGCCCTCGAGTTCACGAATGTTTGAAGTGACATTGCTGGCAATGAACTCGAGCACATCACTTGAAATCGTCGTTCCGTCTCGTTCTGTTTTGTTGCGCAAAATCGCCAACCGGGTTTCCATATCTGGCGGCTGAATGTCGGTGATCAAACCCCACCTAAAACGTCCACGAAGTCGGTCTTCAAGAGTCGGAATGGCATCGGGTACCCGGTCTGACGAGATAACGATCTGCTTGTTTGCCCCGTGTAGTGAGTTGAAAGTGTGAAAGAACTCTTCTTGCAGACCCTCTTTGCCCTCCATGAACTGAATGTCGTCAATCAGCAAAACATCAACTTCTCGATAGCGACGTTTGAACGCAGCAATCGTGTTGTTGCGAATTCCGTCGACGTATTCATTCAAGAAAGTTTCTGTTGACACATATCGAACTTCTAGATCGGGATAATGTTCGTGCACGTAATAACCAATCGCGTGCAACAAGTGTGTTTTTCCGAGTCCTGCTGATCCATAAATGAACAACGGGTTGTATGAACGACCAGGAGTTTCAGCAACACGCAACGCTGCGGCTAACGAAAACTGGTTCGACGCACCTTTGACGAAAGCGTCGAATGTGTAACGCGGATTCAAACCAATCGCCGCACCTTTGCCATGGCGAACGTGTTGCGTTTGCGTCTCAGATTGTTGTTGTTTTTGCTTGTTTTCTCGCTCAAAAACCAACGGTTCATCAAGAGACTGTTGGGTTTCAGGGGCGAGTCTTTCGAGCACATCAAAGGCGGTTGCAGTTTGCACGTCGACGCGAAGTTCGCGGCCCGATGCACCAATTTCGTCGAGTGCTCCACGAACAAGTGACATGTAGCGAGTCAAAATTCGGTCACGAACAAAAGTGTTTGGCACTCGCAATCGCAAACTCATTTTGTCGTCAGCAACAGCTACGGCGTCATTAAAAGTCGAGAACCAAACAGCCTCAGAAACTTGTCCGCGCAACACTTGCGAGGTGGCCTTCCACAACTGCTCGTGCTCTGGTGCGGTCTCTACAATTTCGTTTGTCACTTCTTTGGTCGTTTCTGTTTCGAGGGTTACATTTCTTTTGTTATCCCCAACATTTCTGTGGGGAGAGTGAAAGTAGCAGGTTTTCCACAGGGGGAGAAATGCTGAGGAATCCCCCTTTCTACGTTGCCCTTGGCCACATTCTGCCCCTAGCCTGCCTAGTACCAATTTTTCTTTGACGTCAGGAGCCGTGCGTGAAACGCACCTTTCAACCAAACAATCGCCGTAGGTCCCGAAAACACGGGTTCCGCAACCGTATGAGCACTCGAGCCGGCCGGGCCGTGCTTAAATCTCGTCGGGCTAAGGGCCGTTACCGGCTCTCTGCTTGATCAGTCGCATCCAGACGCGACAGATCTTTCAGCGACTTCAAACAGAGGGAACATATGTTCGCTCCGGAACCCTGTGGTGCAGCATGATTATCGACCAAACCCTTACCCAGCCTGCAGTTGCCTATGCCTTAGGTAGGCAAGTTGGCGGGGCGGTTCAACGCAACCTATTGCGCCGACGACTTCGAGAGTTGCTGAAAGCCAGAGCCCATAAGGCTTTGCCGGGGTTTTACCTGATCGGCGCGGCCTCAGGGGCAACCAAACTGTCGTTTGTCGAATTAGGCAATCAGGTCGACTCGTTGCTTGAGCGATGCGTTCATAAGGCTGCGAAAAAGGCTTAAAAATAGGGGTATTTGTGAAAAGTCTGTTGCTGCGCCTGATCGATTGGTATCAAAAAGTGTTCTCATATCGCCTTTCACCATGTCGGTTTTACCCAAGTTGCTCGGTTTATGCCCAAGAGGCCATCGAAACCTATGGCGCCTGGCGTGGCGGAGTTTTGACTTTGCGTCGTCTCGGACGTTGCCGGCCATTTGGTCCGAGTGGTTACGACCCGGTGCCTGAACTTCACGATTGTCAAGAGCATTCGAGGCTAACGAAAGCGACTCACGAACATGTTTGAAGCTGCCGCGTGGGTGATCGCATTTTTCTACGGCCTGGTGCCTAATTATTCGTTTGCATTGGCGATGGTCGCAGTTGTCGTGATGTTGCTGATCACTCCCCTAACACTCAAGAGCACCAAGGGCATGCTCGAGATGCAACGTTTGCAGCCCGAGATGAAAAAGATGCAACAACAATTCAAAGGTGATCGCCAAAAACTAAACGAAGCGATGATGAAGCTCTATCAAGAGCACAAAGTTAATCCGCTTGCTTCATGTTTGCCGTTGCTGGCCCAGATGCCCGTGTTCATCATTATGTTTCGCGCGATCAGCGGGTTGACAAGTCGAAAAGATGGCGGTGCATTCGAGCCGAAGTATCTCGACAAGTCATCTGACATTTATCAATCTCTTGTAGGCAAAAGCGAAATGCTTTCTTTTGGTGTCGACTTGTCTAAGACACCGTTGCGTGCAATGCAAGACGATTTTGTCTCGGGTCTTGTTTATGCGTTACTCGTTTTGTTGTTGGCCGGTCTTTATTTGGTGCAGCAACGGATGATTTCTTCGCGCACAGTTAGCCCAACAATGTCGGCAAATCAAGCCAAATTGATGCAGTACATGCCAGTCGCCTTCGCCGTGTTTCAAATTTGGTTGCCAACAGCATTGGTCATTTATTACATGATGCAAGCAGTTATTCGCATTGTTCAACAGCAGTACATTACGCAACGTTTTTATAAAAAAGACGACAGTTTGGGCCGACAAGCTCAAGCGGCGAGTGCTGTTGCGCGCGAGATGAAAGATCTGCCGAAGCCCGACAAGAAAGACAAAAAAGAAAAAAACGAATCAACCAACAACGACACAAAGTTTGTTAGCAAGCGCGTGACACCACCAAAGAACAATTCATTACCAACTTCGTCTCGTCGTCCGAAACCTCCTGGCAAAAACCGCAGCGCTGAAATCAAAAAGAAAAACAAACCGAACTAAAAAATTTTAAAGATTTAGTAAACAAACGAAAGGAAAATGAATCATGGAATGGGTAGAGATAACTGCAACAACAATTGATGACGCCAAAGCAATCGCACTTGATCGTTTAGGAGTAGATGATGCCGACGCCGAATTTGAAGTGATTGAAGAACCAAAAGCTGGTTTGTTTGGTCGAACTCGCGGCGAAGCTCGTGTGCGCGCTCGAATCAAGCCAAACTCGGTGCGCGCCAAAGCAGACCGTCGTGACCGTCGGGGCAAGCCAGCAGGCGAGCGAAGCCAAAGTTCTCGACAAGATGCAGGCGAGCGCACAGAACCTGCAGAGCGAGGTCCGCGTAGTGACCGTGGCAGTCGTGGTCCAAGCCGTCCACGAAACGACCGCAACAGTCGTAGTGAGCGCGCCCCTCGCACAGATCGTGCTCCTCGTGCCGAGCGAGCACCCCGCGAAGACCTACCACCAGTAGATCCAACCACTGTGAGTGCTGTTGCAACTACATTTTTGGAGGGTTTAGTGAAATCTGCCGGGCTCAGCGGTTCGGTTTCAGCCAAAGTTGAAGGCGAGCACATCGACATAGATGTTCTGGGTGAAGACCTGGGTTTTCTGGTCGGCACCAAAGGGGCAACTTTGCTTGCATTGCAAGATTTAACCCGTGTTGTGAGCCAACGCCGCTTGGGCGACCACGAAACACGGCTTCGAGTTGACGTTGCCGGATATCGCGAAAAGCGCCGTGAAGCGCTGACTCGATTCGCATTAAAAGTGGCAGGAGACGTGAAGTCTTCGGGTCAGGCACGAGCTCTTGAGCCGATGAACTCGTCCGATCGCAAGATCGTGCATGATGCGCTAACTGAGTTAGAAGGCATTTCGACTCGATCAGAGGGCAGTGATCCGTTTCGTCGGGTTGTTGTTGCTTTGGCTTCAATCAGTGAAGACTCAGCAATCGACGACACCGACTCATCTGACAACGAGTGAGGTTTTGGCTAGCTTTTAGTCATGTCCGATCAATCTGACATGACTAGAAATGGCTTGGCGTTTGACGCCGCTAAATTTGTGGCTCTCGAGCCAGTTTTAAGGGCCGCACAGAAAATCGGCGCGCTTTCTGGCGCACCAATCGACCAGATAATTGGCCATGCTTTGTGGTTTGCAAAGGCCATACCCAGTTCGGCCAAACGAGTCATTGATCTCGGTTCTGGCGCTGGGGTGCCCGGTTTAATTGTGGCTTTTGAACGCCCCGAACTCGAACTCGTGCTCGTAGACCGACGGTCTGGTCGCACTGACTTACTATCCAGATCGGTGTTGGCGCTCAATCTTGACAGTCGAGTCAGCGTAAAGTGTTCTGAGATCGGCGATCTAGTTCGAGATAGCAACTTCTTTAAGCGGTTCGATGCAGCAATCAGTCGAGGGCTAGGACCACCCCTTGAGACGCTCAGGCTTTCACGAGATTTGGTCAAACTAGGGGGAGTCGTAATAATCAGCGAGCCACCGCCAACCACTCAATCTCGCTGGAACCCCGAGGATGTCTCCAGTCTTGCCCTTGATGGCCCCGTTCGACACGGTGCCGTGGCTATGTTTCACGTGAAACAATCGGACTAACCCACGAATTCAAGATTTGATGTTTCACGTGAAACATCAGTTCCGGGCAACCTATCCGTTCTGGCGCCACACCCACTAAGTAGTCTGAATCTATGGAAGCGCTGCCACCACTACCTCGAATCATTGCTTTCGCAAACCAAAAGGGTGGTGTTGGCAAGACAACGACTGCGATAACAGTGGCGGCAAGTTTGGCCGAACTTGAGTATCGCGTGTTAGTGGTTGATCTTGACCCCCAGGGCAACGCTTCAACCGGGCTTGGCATTAACGCCCGCGATCTCGATGCCACTATTTACGACGTCTTATTGCGTGGTGAAAAACTTGAAAACTGCATTGAGCCAACGGCGATTAAGAATCTCTTTATTGCCCCAGCCAACCTCGATTTGGCGGGCGCTGATATCGAACTTGTGCCCGAGATGGGTCGAGAACAACGTCTTAAAAAAGCTATTGATACGGTCATAGACCAGTACGACTACGTAATTCTCGACTGTCCACCAAGTTTGGGGCTTTTGACGGTCAACGGTTTAACCGCTGCAACCGAGGTTTTTGTTCCAATTCAATGCGAGTATTTCGCCCTTGAAGGCCTAGGGCAATTGCTACGCAGCGTTGACCGTGTGAGTCAAGTATTGAACCCAACGCTTGAAGTGCGAAATATTGCATGCGTGATGTACACACATACAACCCTGGCTGACGATGTCGTGCGGGAAGTGCGTGAACACTTCGGCGACAAAGTGTGTAAAACAGTTGTTCCCCGGTCGGTGCGAGTTGCCGAAGCGCCTTCACACGGCAAGCCAGTTACCTCTTTTGATCCTTCTTCGCCAGCAGCCAAGGCATATCGAGAAATAGCAAAGGAGATCAGCGGTGGCCCGTCCAACAGGTCTAGGTAAAGGATTAGACGCCCTTATTCCGGGTCGCGACTCGCGTAAACCCGGTCGTGATGGCGGCGATAGCGGTGGTGGCACATCCAATAATGGCGTCGGTTTGCGCAACATAGATGTCGAACAAATCGAGCCCAACCCAAATCAACCGCGTGTGCACTTTGATGAAGACACCCTTAAAGAACTGGCTGATTCAATTCGAGTAATTGGCGTGCTGCAGCCAATTCTTGTGCGACCGACACCAGAAAAGTCAAAGCCTTTCGAGATAATTGCAGGTGAGCGTCGATGGCGAGCATCAAAGATTGCAAACCTCAAGTTGATTCCGGCGATTGTCCGTGAAACTGATGACTTGTTGTCAGTTGAGCAAGCACTCGTTGAAAACCTTCATCGCCAAGATTTAACGCCTTTAGAAGAAGCCGCCGCATACAAGCAATTACTTGACGATTTTTCGATGACGCACGAACAAGTTGCTGAAAAAGTTGGCAAAAGCCGTTCGGTAATTACCAACTCGTTGCGATTGTTGGCGTTAGCGCCATCAATTTTGCAACTTCTTGCCGATGGTCGACTTTCAGGCGGCCACGCCAGGGCTTTGCTTGCACTAACTGATCGACCAACTCAAGAAAAACTCGCACGTCAGTGTGTTGAAGAAAGTTGGACAGTTCGAAATGTCGAAGAAGCAGTACGTCAAAGTTTGGGTCGTGATGTGCGGTCAATCAAATCTGACAAAAAACCTGTCGGCACTAACGATAAAAATTCAAACAATAAAATTCGATCAGTTACGCTTCCACCACCAGGCATTGTTGAACTCGAAAAATTATTGAGCGAACATCTGGCAACAAATGTTTCGGTTACCGCAACAAACGGACGAGGCAAAGTTCTAATCGAGTTTGCTGATCTAAATGATCTTGAACGCATTTATCGAGCAATGACCGAAGGCCCCGCTGTCTAATTTTGCGAATCGTGTTACAAAGACTAAGACTCACAATTAAGTTGACGCTAAACCATCAGTTAAGGTTTCTCACAATCTGTGGATAACCCTGTGGAATAACTCTGGGGTTATCCCATCTATTTGGTATCTAATTTCATCGATGTGGTTTTGACCCATATAGATAAGGCATTTGCGAGGTCATCAGCCAGCACTGCACTGTGTGGAGTGATGCGAGTAACCGGCCCAAATCCACAGACCACAGCGGGCATCGATGTTTCACGTAAAACCTGCAAACGCATGCCGCTAACAACTGGCTTGAACCATGGCGCCGACCTTTCGATTGTCTCTGCGGCAAGAGTCGCGAAAACATGTGCTGCAACCGAGTGAAAACCTTCGGTTTGGTAGTAGGCGATTTCGCATACTTGTTGATCTCTTGCTTCAATGCCGATGTAAATATTCGCAGCGAAGTCGTTGGCAAGTTGAGCATGTCGATGTTGATCAAGATCACTGATCACGGCAACGTTTGAATGTTGGGCACGTAGCCTGTCGGCTAGTTCGTTTGTAAGCCGATCAAGTTTTGTGAATTGTCCGATGACAATTCGTAAGTTTTTTAAATCTTGTGGATACTTTGCCGACGTGTGACGCTCGCGCACGATGCCCACGCCTGGGCCAGCACCGGAGTTGTGACTTGCGCGGCGTAACGCTTGCAAAGTTTGCGGGCCACAGATGCCGTCCGGCACTAGTCCGTAGTTCTGTTGAAACTCAGTGATTATCTTTGCGGTTATTTTGCCTAGAAAGCCATCAACACGACCACAGTCAAAACCTATTCGCGACAACAACAATTGCAACTGCGCAACATCATCTCCACGCAAAAGGGGAGAGGTCAGATATAAAAGTCGATCACCTAATTCGAACGAAGACTCAACAAGAGTTAGCCATGTTGTACGGTCGCAAACACCCGAAACGTGAAGCGATCGAAGTTCTTGAAATTTGGTAACTGCAATTCGTGTCGCATCACAAAACTCGTTGATTGAGATACGAGATAAATCAAGTAAGCCAGCACCACTAAGTCGCCGCTGAAGATCACCTACAGCGTCGTGGCTATCGCCAAGGGCTAATTCTTTTTCGGGATAAATTCTGCGATCTCCGCAAGTAGTTGAGTTTTGCCTTTTGCGCCAACCATTTTCTTTTTCATTTCACCGTTGTTGAAAACCAACAGTGTCGGGATACTCATGACACCGAATCGTTGCGCGATGTCACCGTAATCATCGACGTTGAGCTTGGCGATGGTCACGACACCGGCCTGTTCTTTGGCGATTTCTGTAAGTACTGGCGCAATTGCCTTGCATGGCCCGCACCATTCGGCCCAAAAGTCAACAACGATTGGTGTTGTCGCAGATTTAACTGTTTCGTCAAAGTTCGCACTAGTCAGAGTGATGATGCCGTCAGCCATTACAAAACCTTTCGTTAGGTCGCGTTATCACGCGAGCTCTTTTAGGTTACTAGTTGTGAGTTATTTAGTGCTGTGACTCAAGCCAACGTTCGCAGTCGATGGCCGCCATGCAGCCTGAACCTGCTGCAGTGATCGCTTGTCGGTACGTGTGGTCTTGTACGTCGCCGCAAGCGAAAACTCCAGCGATATTCGTATATGAAGAACCAGGCTTGGTTTTCAAATATCCGCTGTCTTCCATATCGAGAATGCCTTTAAACAAATCAGTGTTCGGACGATGACCAATGGCGACAAAAAGACCCGTGACATCAAGTTTTGACTTTTCACCGGTCACCGTGTCGATAAGGCCGACGCCAGAGAGTTTCTCTTGACCGAATAATTCGGTGACTTGCGAATTCCATCTGATTTCAATTTTCGGATTATTCATAGCCCGCTGTTGCATAATTTTTGAGGCTCGCAAAACATCTCGTCGCACAACCAAAGTAACTTTCGTGGCAAATTTGGTCAAGAAAGTGGATTCTTCGATCGCCGAGTCGCCACCGCCAACCACGATGATTTCTTGGCCCTTAAAAAAGAAACCGTCACAAGTCGCACACGATGAAAGCCCATGGCCATAAAAGCGTTTTTCGTTTTCGAGACCCAACATCAATGACTGTGCGCCAGTGCTGACGATGATTGATTTGGCTTGGTGCATTTCGTCGCGCACCCAAACCTTGAATGGTCTGGCTGAAAAATCAACTTTTGTAACTTTTTCAGTGATGAAAGTCGTATTAAAACGTGCAGCCTGCTCGCGAAACTTAAGCATCAACTCTGGGCCCATAACACCTTCGGGAAAACCAGGATAATTTTCAACTTCGGTAGTCAACATCAGTTGGCCGCCGGGCTGGTCAGATGTACTCGATGGTTCACCCTCGATCACAAGTGGCGCCAGGTTTGCACGGGCTGTATAGATTGCCGCTGTCAATCCGGCGGGGCCTGAGCCGATGATGATTACTTCGTGAATGTTGGTAGACGTCATTATTTAACCTCGCGCTTTAGTTTTGCTTGTTTGGGTAGCGCTTGCGCATTAGCCATGCACCAATCGCCACGAAAACAAACGACAATATGAAATATGAAATCCAGACAGCGTTTTGGCGAGTTAGCCAAATATCAAGCAGTTCGTTTAGCGCACGTGAAATTCCGATTAGGGCTAGAACGACGATTGTGACCGTGGCGACTACTGCAATCACACCAAAAACAACCAGCCTCACCAAGTTGGCGATTGGTCGAGTCGTCTTGTCGCTGATGAAATCAACCCAACGATCAATTGATGCGACCGTTTTTTTCGCCCACTTTGGATCGGTGAAGGGATTAGAAATCACACTTTCAGACTAACGCTAAAAATTTATTGACTATGCGGCGTTAAATGAAATGTCTTGAATTACTCCTTGGTAAGGGTTTTTTGCACTGCATTGCACGCTCTTTCCAACTTCACGCAGTATCAGTAATACAAATTGAGCTTCACTCGGCACAACGAATTGAGCGATGCCACGACGAGTGTTGTAGTCGGCGCCCGCGCGAGGCCCCCATTGTTCGAGGCGGCTTGGGGCAGCACCGTTTGCAGTGTAAATCTCAAGTGACCAAGGTCCATTTTTCATGCCAACTTGCAGCACACCAGTTGAGGCGCGTGATAATTCGATGAGCACACCGACATATTCTTTTGTGCCAAAGAATTGATTGGCATAACAATCGGTAGTCCATACAGTTTTTGCGTTATTGTCGCGAAGAGCCCAAATTTGCGCCTCGTTTTCTTGTGCGTCGTCCCCGTTTGGATCAAAACTAACCATTCTTGAAATTGTCACCGGCGATTGATCAACCACGACACTTTCAGCGACTGTTGTTTCAAGTTGTTGTGGTGAATTAGATCGAGTTGCAACCCCAAGAACGGCAATACTCATCGCCAAAGCAATTAGCCCTAAAAATTTTGTGCTTGCAGGAAGCGAAAAAAACCATCCGCCCGCGCCTTGTGCGCGTGTTACACGCAAATTTTTTGGCGGTGTTGCGTTAACTGCGGTTTCAAGAACTGGCTGGCCAGGTATTGGAGCAACCGACGACTCGTCGCTGGTCATTGCTCGCCTGAGCGGTTTTGGTGGCGTTGCCCCACTTGGTGGGGTCATTGACGTAGTGAAGTCGTTCTGCGCACTTAGTGCTTGCATCAATGCAACACGAGTTTCTTCACCTGTTGCGTATCGATGATCAGGATTTCGTGCCAACAACTTATGAATTACGCGCACGAGTTGTGGGGCAAGCGATGGCCGCAAGTGCGCTAAATCTGTTGGCTCGCGTTGCAGTCGAGCCAATGCGGTGTCGGCGTCGGTCTCACCTAAAAACGGCACTCGACCTGCAAGACACTCATACAACACGAGGCCCAAACCGTAAAGGTCGGCACGACCATCAAGTTGTTTACCGCGCACTTGTTCAGGCGAAAGATATTTTGCGGTGCCCATCATGATGTTGTCATGGGTTAGGTCTTCACCAGATGCGACAAGTGCTTTGGCGATTCCAAAATCAGCAAGCAAAAATTTGCCGTCGGGTGTCAACAAAATATTGCCCGGTTTGACGTCACGGTGCACGAGTCCGGCACGGTGTGCAACATCGAGCGCCGCTGACATTGCAGCACCCATGTGAATGGTCAGCAGTGGTCCAAGGCGTTTGCGACGATCTAAAAGTTCGCGAAGAGATTTTCCTTGGACATATTGCATGACCACCGATTGTCGGCCGTCATCTTCGACAGTGTCGTACACGGCGACAATATTTGGGTGACTCAAGCCAGCGCAAACAATCGCCTCACGGCGAAATCTTTCGGCGACAACGGTGTCGCTAACCAATTGCGGTTTCAAAAGTTTGACGGCAACTTGTCGGTTCAAAAACGTGTCAAAACCCAGCCAAACCTCGGCCATTCCACCGCGCGCTATTTGTCGATCGAGCCTGTACCGACCGCCTAAAAGGCGCTTGGGATCATCGACTGGTTGGACTTGTTCAAAGCTCATCTGTGAACTTTGACGCTAGTTCTGCGCGCCCATTGAAACGGGGAATGTCAGCGCGCGTGAATTTTTCGATTGCGACTAACTAGTTTTTTGATGCGTTGTTTGACGCGTTATTTGACGTGAAAAGTCACGCCCAT
>JANRBC010000128.1 GCA_030727685.1 Ilumatobacteraceae bacterium | reverse complement strand
GGCAAAGTCATGCCGACTACTCCGCCCTTTGAAGCCGAATAAGAAGCCTGGCCAATCTGACCGTCGTAAGCAGCCACAGACGCGATGTTGACGATCGCGCCACGCTCGCCATTAGCGAGTGGCTCAGTTGTGCTCATTGCCGTGCCGACGATGCGAATGCAGTCGAACGAACCGACCAAGTTGATTGCAATAACTTTTTTGAAAGCGTCGAGATTTGCAGCCGACTCATACGTGCCGTCTTTGCCGACTGTTCGTTGCGCCCAACCGATGCCAGCCGAGTTGACGAGCACACGAACCGGACCCATCGACTTTGCCATCTCTGTCGCATTGATGATGTCTTGAGTGTTGGTGACATCGACCTTGCAATATGCGCCACCGATTTCTTTGGCGAGTGCATTGCCTTTTTCTTCTTGAAGATCGGCGACAACAACTTTTGCACCGCGTGCGGCCAACATTCGCGCCACCGCTGCGCCGATACCTGATGCTCCACCTGTAACTATCGCGCTTACGTCTTTAATATCCATGCATGCAGACTACGCAAGTTGCGCGAATGCGGGCAACTTGGACTCTTGAAAACTTGCGGTTGTCGGCTTCAGCGAGCGCTAAGCGAAGCAGCAACTGCTAGTTGATCAACAAGTTCGTTCATCGGTTCGCCATTGTGTGCTTTGACCCAAGTGAAAGAAATGTCGTCGCGACTGTTGACTAGTTCAATTAGTGGCTCCCAGAGGTCGCGGTTTGCAACCGGTTGACGTTGCGAGTTTTTCCAACCGCGTCGTTGCCAACCCATCCACCACTTGTCACGAAAACAATGCACGACATAAGTGCTGTCGCTAACAATTTCAATCGGTTCGCGAAAATCTGAGTAAGTGCGCAAAGCGTTAATCACCGCGAGCAATTCCATCCGTTGATTTGTAGTTTGCGGTTCATGACCAAAGCCGCTCGGCTCGCCCGTCGGCGCAACAGCCCACGCCCAACCGCCAGGGCCAGGATTGCCAGAACATGCACCGTCTGTGTAGATAACAATTGACATTCCTTTAATACTTACGCAAACGCACGGTGAATAGCGACATACATCTATGCAGTGTCGAAAAAATCTGCGAGAATAGGCACGTGCTGTTTGACGGATCAATTCATCAACTGCCAGATACCGACCCAGGCGAGACAGAAGAGTGGCTCGACTCGCTTGATGCGGTTGTCGAAGTGCAAGGCAAGACTCGTGCGCGATATTTGTTGTCGCGACTTTTAGAACGTGCGCGTGCAAGTCAAGTAAGTTTTCCGGCGACGGTTTCGACGCCTTACATCAACAGCATTTCGTCTGAATACGAACCGTGGTTTCCGGGCGACGAACATCTCGAGCGAAGAATTCGCGCTTACATTCGCTGGAATGCTGCCGTCATGGTCGTGCGTGCAAACACCAAAGCCGAAGGTATCGGCGGTCACCTTTCGACGTTCGCTTCTTCGGCCAGTTTGTATGAAATTGGTTTCAATCACTTTTTCAAAGGCAAAGACAGCGGCACACCTGGTGACCATGTTTATTTTCAAGGACACGCAGCGCCTGGTGTTTACGCCCGCGCATTTTTAGAGCGCCGACTTAACGAAGACGACCTCGACGCATTCAGACGCGAGATCGGTCGCGAAGGTCGTGGCTTGTCGAGTTACCCGCACCCGCGATTGATGCCCGACTTCTGGGAGTTTCCGACTGTGTCGATGGGTCTTGGGCCTCTCACGGCTCTTTATCAAGCGCGCTTCAACAGATATTTGCTGAACCGCAAGATCGACGACACATCGGCAAGTCGAGTGTGGGCGTTCTTGGGCGACGGCGAATGCGACGAACCAGAAACACTCGGATCAATTTCGCTCGCAGCGCGTGAACAACTCGACAACTTGGTGTTCGTTGTCAACTGCAACTTGCAGCGACTTGACGGCCCAGTGCGCGGCAACGGCAAAATCATTCAAGAACTCGAAGCAACATTTCGTGGCGCTGGCTGGAATGTGATCAAAGTGATTTGGGGCTCGAAGTGGGATGAACTCTTGGCACGCGACACATCGGGTGTGTTGCTCAACAAGATGAACACGACTGTTGATGGCGAGTTTCAGCGCTACACCGTTGAAGACGGCAACTACATTCGCGAAAATTTCTTCGGCCCAGACCCACGCTTGCGCGAGATGGTCAGTCACTTATCAGATGAAGATTTGCAAAGCTTGCCGCGCGGTGGTCACGACTATCGCAAACTTTATGCCGCATACCGATCAGCAATTGAAAACACTGGCTCGGGTCGACCAACTGCGATTCTGTGCAAGACCGTAAAAGGTTGGACGCTTGGCGACGACATCGAGGGCCGCAACGCGACACATCAAATCAAAAAAATGACTGATGCTCAGTTGAAGACATTGCGTGATCGCCTGCATCTGAACGAAGAAATCTCTGATGCTGACCTCGATGCCGAAGACCCGCCCTACTATCGCCCACCAGTTGACAGCGTTGAATATCAATACATGATCGAGCGCCGTCGCGCGCTCGGTGGTGCGATGCCGCGACGCACAACCACAGTGCGCAAGGCAATCAGTTTGCCGAGTGACGACGTATTTAAAGAATTCGAAACCGGCAGCGGCGAACAGAGTGTCAGCACGACCATGGGTTTCACAAGATTGCTGCGCAACTTGGCGCGCGACAAAGATTTTGGTGAGCGTGTCGTGCCGATTATTCCGGATGAAGCCCGAACCTTCGGCATGGACTCGTTGTTTCGCGAACTTAAGATTTATGCATCACAAGGTCAGAAATATGAGCCAGTCGATCACGATATGTTGCTCAAATACGCCGAAGCCAGCGACGGTCAAATTCTTGAAGAAGGCATCACTGAGGCTGGCAGTCTTGCGAGTTTCATCGCCGCGGGCACGAGTTATGCAACTCGAGGTGTGCCGATGGTGCCGTTCTACACCTTCTATTCGATGTTCGGTTTTCAACGTGTCGGAGACTTAATTTGGCAGGCCGCTGACGCTCGCGCGAAAGGTTTCTTGCTCGGTGCAACCGCCGGACGAACAACATTGCATGGTGAAGGTTTGCAACACCAAGATGGTCACTCACTTGTTTTGGCAAGCACCGTGCCAGCATGTCGGGCATACGACCCAGCCTTCGCTTATGAAGTTGCGACAATCGTGCGCGAAGGTATCAAAGAAATGTATGGCGAATCACTCAACGATGTGTTTTATTACTTGACGCTTTACAACGAGAACTACCCGATGCCAATAATGCCTGCATCATCAGATTCGAACAAGAGCATTGGCGAACAAATCATGCAAGGCCTTTATTTATGGAAGCCAGCACCGGCTGCAAAACATCGCGCATCAATTTTGTTTTCTGGCTCAGCGCACTCGGCAGCAAGTGCAGCGGCCGCCGAACTGCTTGAGCGATATGGCGTCGGTTGCGAACTTTGGTCAGCGACGTCTTATAAGTTGCTGCGTGAACAAGCACTCGAAGTCGAACGCTGGAACCGCCTGCACCCAGAGCAACAAGAGCGACAACCATTAGTAGCTGAATTGCTTGACGGTGGTGCTGGACCGATTGTGGCAGTCAGCGACTTTATGCGCATCGTGCCAGAGCAAGTTGCGCGATTTGTGCCGAGTCGATCGTTTACTCCGCTTGGTACTGACGGCATGGGGCGCAGCGACACCCGATCTGCGTTGCGACGCCACTTCGAGATTGATGCACCGCACGTCGTGGTTGCAGTGTTGCACGAGTTGGCCAAGTCGGGCGAAATAAAATCTGAAGTTGTGGGCGAAGCAATAAAGCGGCACGGGATTGACCCCGAAATGGCATTTGCCCTGCACCAATGACGCAAACTCTCTACATAACTGGTATCGAAAGCGCCGATGCGCTGTTGAACCGCGATGGCACTGCCCTGATGATTGGCATGTTGCTTGACCAACAAGTGCCGATGGAGTGGGCGTTTACTGGGCCATACACAATTCGCAAACGACTTGGACATTTGAACGCCAAACGAATCGCCGCAATGGACGTCGACAAATTTGTGGCGATCTGTTCTGAGAAACCTGCGATTCACAGATTTCCGCGATCGATGGCGACACGAATTCATCAATTGTGTGTGGCGCTTGCCGAAGATTACAAAGGCAAAGGTGAAAACGTTTGGCGCGATGTCGAAGACGCCAAAGAACTGATGGCACGCCTGCGCAAATTGCCCGGGTACGGCCAAGAGAAAGCTGAAATCTTTATCGCCCTTCTCGGCAAACGATTTGGAGTTCGACCAAAAGACTGGAAGAAATACGCAGGGGTGTTTTCTGATGCCAGACCGCGAAGCGTCGCAGACATTTATTCGGCAACGACGCTGTTGAAAGTTCGCGGATTCAAACAGATGCAGCGCGCTCGCGATACAGATAAACAAGATCGACCATTAGTGCGAAAAAAGAGCCGAGTTAAGAAGTGACCGTTCTTGTAACTGGTGGCGCTGGCTATATCGGCGCACACACAGTGCGGGCATTGCGCAATGCGAATCGCAAAGTTGTGGTTCTCGACACTCTCGAACGCGGCAATCGCGAAGCGGTTGTTGATGCTGAACTGATTGTTGGCGATATTGCTGATCAAGAACTTGTTGGCAAGATTTGCAAAGATCATAAAGTCACAAGTGTTGTGCATTTTGCGGCATACAAGGCAGTCGGTGAATCGATGTCAAAGCCCGAAATGTATTGGAACAACAACGTTGCTTCAACTGAAAAGCTTTTGGCCGTGCTTGGTGACAATAAAGTCGACAAGTTTGTTTTTTCAAGTTCGGCTGCGGTTTATGGCACGCCAAAGTCGGTGCCCGTGACTGAAGCGATGTCAACTGTGCCCGAAAGTGTTTACGCCGAGACAAAACTCGCGGTCGAAAAATATCTCGGCACGGTTGCCATTCGCGCGACGCAGCCGATCAGCTCAGTGAGTTTGCGATATTTCAACGCTGCTGGCGCAAGCAGCGACAACAAAATCGGCGAAGATTGGTCGACCTCGCAAAATTTGTTGCCCCGTGTGATGCGGGCACTATTAGACAGTGCATTCAAGTTTGAAATTTACGGCAACGACTATGCCACGCCTGACGGCACCTGCATTCGTGACTATATACATGTCGAAGATTTGGCGACTGCCCACTTGAAAGCGCTTGAATATCTCGAATCTGGGGGCAAAACAATGGCTTGCAATGTCGGCACTGGCAATGGCACGTCAGTGATGCAACTGATTGATCTAACCGAGCAAATTGCTAAACGCAAAGTGCCCTACACAGTTTCAGCGCGACGACCTGGCGATCCTGTCAGCGTTTATGCCGATGCGACACTTGCGAATAAAACTTTAAATTGGCACGCGACAAAATCGCTGCAGCAAATTGTCGACTCTGCCTACTCATGGCACAGCACTCACCCGAACGGGTATCGCAAATAAATTTTTAGTTCGGCATATTTGAGCGTTGACGATCTAGCCAGCCCAACAACATTGCAATTGCTCGCGGATCATGACGCAATCGGTGTCCAGCACCCGCAATAACTTGAAGTTCTGCCGAGCCGTGTGCCTCGGCGAGAACTCGCGAGTCAGCAGTCGGCACGGCTTCGTCGTCGTCGCCATGCAATAACAACAACGGCCGAGGCGCGAACCTTCGTGCGGCATCGGTGGGCCTGAATCTGCGTAACTCGCGAGACCACTCGTCGAACGATTCGGGAAACTTTGGTTTGTGAATTGCACCAACCTCGCGCACGTGTTCTAAGAAACGTCGCGGTTGTGCGGCCCAGTCATCAAAGTCGGCGCGAGGGCCGAGCAACGCGCAGCCGTTGATCCGCGGATCGTCTGCCGCTGCACACAAAGCCAACGATGCGCCAGTGTTTGTGCCGACCAACCAAACACCGCTTGGTGTTGTTTGTTCGACAAGGTGATCGATTGCTGCGCGAAGATCGTCGATCCAGCCTTGCATCGAGAAGTCGCCTTCGCTGTCGCCGCAACCGCGAAATGTGAAAGTCATCGCTGCCCAACCCAACTCGTTGGCAACACGATCGATCAATTCTGGAAACGTGCTCGCCGAATGTCGCGCATCGTTCATCGCAACCGGAAAACCGTGACACAACAACATGCCTGGTATCGCACCGTTTTTGCCTGACGGCTTGGCGAGATAACGCGTTAACGAAATGCCACTTGAAAGAAACGACCCGTTCACTGTTGTGGCACTCGGTCGGTTTTAGGCGCGAGGCTTGCGATGGCGACGAGTCTTGCCTTCGGTCGCCAATGTGTAGCCACGATTGCGTGCTTCAGGCAATGTGTCGGGCGCAAAACAGATGCCAACATCGGTATTGCAGATCTCATCGATCAATGATGCATATTTGGCTTCGTCGAGTGAGTCGACGTCGTAGACGAATTGAGTTCGCTTGTCGCCCAAATATCTCGTATGGGCAAATCGAGTGGGTCTTTGCATGATTCAAATCTAGCCTCGGCTCGTTTTCGACATCGGCTTGGTGACTAGCCTGAAAGCAATGGCGAGTTCAAACAGCAAGCCGCACAAAATTGACTTCTTCTTTGACATTATGTGCCCGTGGGCGTATCAAACTTCAATCTGGATTCGCGAAGTTCGCTCGCAGATCGACCTTGAAATTAACTGGAAGTTTTTTAGTCTCGAAGAGATAAATCGCGAAGAAGGCAAAAAACACCCGTGGGAGCGTGAAATTGCCTACGGCTGGACACCGTTGCGAATTGCAGCATGGTTGCGTCGAATCGATGTTGATCTTTGTGACGATTGGTATCTTGCAGCAGCCAAAGCGTTGCACGAAGACGGATTGCGCCCATATGAAGAAGCAACCGCCCGCGAACTTCTCGCCAGCATCGCCGCACCCGAAAACACTTGGGACGAAGCGCTCGCCGACAAAACGACACACGACGATGTTCGTCGCGACCACGAAGAGTCGGTCAACAAATTTGCTGCATTCGGTGTGCCGTTGATCGTGTTTGAAAATGGTCGAAGTGTTTTTGGCCCGGTTGTTGTGCCGCCACCACGCGGCGAAGAGGCAATGAAACTATGGAGAATCATGAATGACTACAGCGAGATCAACGGTCTATATGAAATCAAAACGCCGAAGACTTCGCGCGACTTGGCGAACATCGCCGAAACTTTTGATTCATACCTTCGAACGCGCGAGTGGCGTACTGTGCAGACACCAGCACCATGAACGACCTCGACTATAAATTGACACTTCGTTGTCTCTTTGAGACATGGCAGTCGATGCAAGAACTTTGCGAAACTCTGACCGAAACAGAATGGAAGACTGCGACTGCTTGTCCAGGCTGGTCGGTGCAAGATAATTTGTCGCACATCATCGGCACCGAACGCGCACTCGGCGGTCTTGGTGGCACACAACACAAAGCAACTGATCTGCAGCATGTGAAGAACTCGATCGGCGAGATGAATGAGCATGAAGTTGATTCACGACGACACTTGACCGGCGCACAAGTTCTAAGTGAGTTCAAAGAAATTGTCGTTGCACGAAAGTTGTTTTTTGATTCGGCACCAGAGAGTTATTTCACTGCCGAGTCAAACACACCGATTGGTAAAGCACCGATGGCAGTTTTCTTGAGCATTCGCGCTATGGATAGTTGGGTGCACGAGCAAGATATTCGTCGAGCAATCAACAAGCCGGGCGATCAAGATTCGCTGTGTGCAGAACTAAGCGTCGACCGACTAATCAGAACATTGCCAATGGTCATCGGTAAGCGCGCAAAAGCACCCGAAGGCTCTGTTTCGATCGTGGCGATCACGGGGCCAGTGCAAAGAAAAATAGTGATCGCAGTTAAAGACGGTCGTGCGACCGTTGTTGAAACAAGCGACATCGCACCAGTCATTGAAATTGAACTCGATAGCAACGTTTTCATCGAACTCGCCACTGGTCGTGCCACAAGCGAGCAACTTCGTGACCGAATCAAAATTGTTGGCGATGTCGCACTTGGCGAGCGGGTCGTTGGCGCACTAAATATGATGATCTAACTGCGCCTGACGCGGTTAGATATCCTTATCTAGTCATGGTGTCGCCTCAATTCGACCCTGTTGTCGTGCAAAAAAAGATTGAAGTTCTGGCCGAGCGCGACGCCGAGTTCGCCAAACTGGCACAAACCCGCGAACACCAACGACAAATTGAGCGCTTTGGCGAAGTGCGCGAATATTCGTTTCCGCCGAACACATCGCAGGTGCATGTAACCAACTGGGTGCACTCGGGTTGGATGCGACCCGTGCGATTTTTCTATCGCAATATTCCAAGACCGTTGCGCAAGTTGATTAAGAGATTGTCAGTATGAGCGAATTTTTAATTGTCACCGATGCACATGGCGCGACGCTTGATGACTTAGTGACGACATACAAATCACTTGTCGTTTCGGGCTCGAAAGACATCAAGTGGTTCGTTTATGGTGCTGTGCCCGATGCGGTCAAACATTTGCAACGTCGCTGGTCGTTTCGTCGTGTGCGAGTGGTTGCGACAGCCGACGAATTCAAAACGAGCGACTTCGTCATTTTCTTGAATGCAGGCGATGGCTTGTATCGCGAGGCGTTAGTCAACGTGCGCGAAACTATCCATAAAAATGTGACGACCGATCTGATTTACGGCGACTCGGCTCACCCAACAGGCATCAAAGCCGAGCCGCTGAGTTTTGTGCGCCGCCCTGGTTGGTCGCCCGAGCGTCTGCGTGGCCATTGTTATGTTGGCGAAACCCTTGTTGCCCGCACCGAAGTTGTTGATCGCGCAGGCGGAATAACCGAACTTGTTGTGCAGCACCCGCACGATCGTGCCTTGCGGTTAAGCGAGAACGCAAAAAATATCGTACGCATGCCCGAACTTTTGACTACAGCAAAAAGTCGAGATACTCGCCCATCAGCATCGCTTGATGCGGTTATCAAGCACTGCGCACGACAAAAAATTGATGCTGATTGCGAACTTGATGCGGCAGTGCCGAGTGTTCGCGTCAAGCGCAACTTGACGACACAGCCGAGTGTCGCAGTGATCGTGCCGACTCGTGGCACATCGGCCGAGGTGTTTGGTTCAGAGCGCGTGCTGGTTGTTGAGGCTGTGCGCAGTTTGTTTGAAAAATCGACTTACCAAAACTTTGAAGTTGTTGTTGTCGCCGACACACCGACGCCACAAACCGTGCTCGAAACTTTGCAAGAAATTGGCGGTGCGCGGTTGAAAATAATTAATTACGACCGGCCGTTTAACTTTGCTGAAAAAAACAATCTCGGGGCGATGTCGTGTGAATCTGATCTGATTTTGCTGCTTAACGACGACACTGAGATCATCACCGCTGAAGCGCTCGAATTAATGGTGGCGATGTTCAACGACCCGACAGTCGGCATTGTTGGTCCGATGTTGTTGTTTGAAGATTCGACGATTCAAAGTGCCGGTCACATTTTTAGCCCCGACCCGACCGACCTTTATCGCGCGCGCAGCCCCGAGACGGCTGGGCCACAAAACTTGTTGCGAGTGCAACGCGAGGTTTCAAGTTTGATCGCTGCATGTGCTTTGATTCGCCGAGATGTGTTCGAACG
This sequence comes from Ilumatobacteraceae bacterium, assembly GCA_030727685.1. GTDB lineage: Bacteria > Actinomycetota > Acidimicrobiia > Acidimicrobiales > Ilumatobacteraceae > BACL27. Next base: position 5,149 of record JANRBC010000128.1, on the reverse strand, counting down.
AGTTGGCGGGCTTTGCATGGAGTTTCCGGGCAACTGGAACGACATCGATTTCTGTCTCAAGGTTCAACTTGCCGGCTATCGAGCAGTGTTCACACCACACGCTCACCTGTTTCACTTTGAGTCAAAAACACGAATCGCCAAGCGCGTCGAAGCCGAAGTTGCCAAACTTGGCGCGAGATGGGGCTCAGTGCTCGACGATGATCCGTATTTCAACCCGAATCTGCAGCGCTATACGAATATTTGGAAAACAGATTCGACTTCGAAACAGTCGCTAGACGAAGCGCTGAGTTTTTTGCTGACAGTCGCCTAGTCGTTTGACTGTGGGCCGATCGCGCCGATCGCGTCAAAATATTTGAGGTGTGCTTTGACGACGTAGACAGCGTCGACATCATCAAGAATCTCAATATTGTTTTTCTCGGCAGCGTCTAACAAATATGCCGTCAGTGTTTGCTCGTCGATTACGACTTCATCGACGATGTCTTGTTGGCGGTCAACGACGCCTGCTGGTTGCAGACCTTTGTCATGCAGCCAACGCATGTGAAAAACCAATAATTTACGAAGTTCTGCGAAGGTCAGCCGCGCTTGGGTTTCGCTCGGCAAATTGTCGGCAACGAACTGAGTTGCTTGTTCGAGTTCATAAACGGCCCGCGGAGCCATACTGTCGAGGCGTCGAGCCTCGCGACCAATAATCACTGCTGCGATTGCAAAGACCAGCAGCGCAGCAATGATGCTCGCAATAATCAAGACCGCAGACATGCGGTGCGAAAACTTTTAGATGCCGATGCGTTGTGCCAGAAGTTCGCGATGATAAGTCGGATCTCCGAACAGCAACTCACTCGACTTGGCACGCTTGAAGTAAAGGTGCGCTGGGTGCTCCCAGGTGAAACCGATACCGCCGTGAATCTGAATGTTCTCGGCTGCAGCATGAAAGTAAGCCTCTGAGCAATACGCCTTTGACAAAGATGCAACCGATGGCAACTCGTCGTTCATTTCAGCGGCGCACCACATGCCGTAATACGCAGCCGACTTTGCCGACTCGACTTCGAGCAACATGTCGGCACACTTGTGCTTGATCGCTTGGAAAGAACCAATCGGACGACCGAACTGCACGCGAACTTTTGCATACTCAACTGCCATGTCAAGAACTTTTTGTGCACCACCAACTTGCTCGGCAGCGAGCGCAACAACAATCAAGTCGTTGACTCGTGTGAGAACTTCCCAGCCTTTGCCTTCGGTGCCAATCAGTGTTGCTGGCACGTCAGCGAATTCAAGTTTTGCTTGCTTGCGAGTTTGATCCATTGTCGAAAGCGCTGTGCGAGTGAGACCCTTCGCATTGCCTTCGACTGCAAACAATGAAACACCTTTCGCGGTGCGTGCCGAAACGATGATCAAAGACGAAGTGTGGCCGTCGAGTACGAACATCTTTGTGCCGGTCAAGGTAAAACTTGAGCCCGAGCCTTTGGCTTGCATCGTGACGCCCGATTCATCCCATTTGCCTGATGGTTCGACTGACGCAAGAGTTGCAGTTGTTTCACCGCTGGCAATTGCTGGAAGATATTTTTTCTTCGCTGCTTCGTCACCTGATTGCATCAAAGTGTTTGCCGCCATGACGACTGTCGAAAAATATGGCGCGCAAAGCAACGAGCGACCCATCTCTTCGAGCACGACGCCCAACTCGATGTAACTAAAACCCATGCCACCGAACTCTTCAGGAATATGAATGCCCATCAAACCCATTTGCGAACCCATCTGCGACCAAACTGCAGGATCGAAACCATTTACAGTTTCCATTTGTTCGCGCACTGCCGTCTCTGGCGACTTGGCGTCAAGAAACGCGCGGACGGTTTTGCGGAGCTCTTCTTGTTCTTCTGTAAAGGCAAAGTTCATGGGGTATATCTTGCCAGCGCAGAGGTGATTTTGGCTAATCGGGGCGATCGGCGCAACTGGCGAATTCGCCTGTGATACTTGAGCCATATGGCGCTTTTGGATTCTGACCCAACTTTGCACTGGCGCGACGCCAACGTCGATGTGCACAAAGTGGTGGTCGGGCCGTTTGACAACAATGTTTTCGTTGTGCGGTGTCGGCGCTCGGGTGATGCCGTTTTGATTGACGCGGCCAATGAGCACGAACAGTTGTTGCAATTGTGCAAACGCCTTGGCGTTAAGCGCGTGCTCGAAACCCATGGACATTGGGATCACATTCAGGCGGTGCCCGCAATGCGCGAAGCGGGCTATGAAGTCGCAGTTACTGCGCTTGATGCGCCGCGCTTAAAGGACGTCGGCTACGACGTTTTTATTGACGATGCCGAGATTATTGAAGTTGGCGATTTACGTTTGCATGCAATTCATAACCCCGGGCACACAGCGGGTTCGATTTCATTTCATGTTGTTGATACACCGCTGCTGTTTACGGGTGACACGCTGTTTCCGGGTGGGCCTGGCAACACGCAACTCGAAGGTGGTGACTTTGCGACGATCATCGACTCGATCGACAATAAGTTGTTTACGTTTGCCGCTGAGACAATTGTCCTACCTGGTCACGGTTTAGACACAACGATCGGCGCTGAACGACCACAACTTGCTTCTTGGGTTGAACGAGGTTGGTGAAATTAATTACTACTACCGACGTAGTGCAAATAGATAGGCCCGCAATTACACTTATTTAAGTGAGCGAACTGTTTCGCATTGACGATCTTCATGCCAAGCCTGCCGAGGCAGATACAAAAATTCTGCGTGGATTGTCGCTCACCGTTAACACAGGCGAAGTGCACGCAATCATGGGGCCAAACGGTTCGGGCAAATCGACTCTCGCAACAACTTTGCTCGGCGCGCCTGAATACGAAGTCACGAGTGGTCGAATTTTTTACAAAGGCGAAGACATTTCGCTATGGCCGACAGAAGTTCGCGCGAAAGCCGGCATCTTTTTGGCGTTTCAATATCCCCAAGAGATTGCTGGTGTGTCGGTAATTCAGTTTTTGCGCCAGGCGCTTTCGGCACGCAAAGGTATTGATCTCTCGATTCTTGAGTTGCGTTTGTCGATCATTGATTGGATGAAACGACTCGGCATGGACTCATCGTTCGTGGACCGCTATCTCAATGAAGGTTTTTCGGGTGGCGAAAAAAAGCGCAACGAGATTATGCAGATGGCGATTCTTGAACCCGAGTTGGCGATTCTCGATGAAACAGATTCGGGTCTCGACATTGATGCGTTGCGAATTGTTGCTCAAGGCATTCGTGAAGTGCGACAAGATCGACCAGAGATTGGCATTGTGTTAATCACCCACTATCAGCGTCTGCTTGACGAAGTGAAGCCTGACTTTGTGCACATTTTGATCGACGGACGCATCGTCAAGTCGGGTTCGATCGAACTTGCCGCCGAACTCGAGAAAAACGGTTACGACGCATATCGAACGGTTGCATAACTATGGCTGGTGCAAACTCGGTGCTTGATGCAGCGGCGATTCGCCGAGAGTTTCCGGTTTTAACGAGCGAGATTAACGGCAAGCCAGTTGTCTATTTAGATAGCGCGAACACTTCGCAAAAGCCAAATGTCGTGATCGACGCGATGACGACATTTATGCGCGAGTCGTATGCACCGATTAACCGCAGTGCGTATACGTTGGCCGCGAGTGCGACCGAAAAATACGAAGGTGCGCGTGCAGCCATGGCGAAATTTATAAACGCCAACAGCACTAATGAAATTGTTTTCACAAAAAATGCGACTGAAGCCCTGAACTTAATCGCCTATTCGTGGGGTCGTGCCAATTTAAAGCGTGGCGATGTTGTCGTGTTGACGCATATGGAGCATCACGCCAACATCGTGCCGTGGCAAATGCTGCAACAAGAACGAGGCATCGAATTGCGCTGGGTGCCGTTGACCAGTGACTTTCAACTTGACTTAAGTTCACTGCCGACTTTGCTTGCCGGAGCGAAAGTATTTTCGTTTACCGCGATGTCGAATGTTTTGGGCACGATTAATCCTGTTGAAAAACTTTGTGCGGCGGCTCATGCTGCTGGTGCGCTTGCGATTGTCGACGCGTGCCAATCGGTGCCGCACTCGCCGACCGATGTTCGTGCACTCGGTGCAGACTTTGCGATGTTTTCGAGTCACAAAATGTGTGGGCCGTCGGGTGTTGGTGTGTTGTGGGGTCGCGAGGCTTTGCTCGAAGCGATGCCACCATTTTTGGGTGGCGGCAACATGATTTCTGAAGTGCGGCTTGATGGTTTCAAGTGCGCAGAGTTGCCGGCAAAGTTCGAGGCTGGTACGCCACCGATCACTGAGGTTGTTGGTCTGGGTGCGGCTGTTGAATTTTTGAATGGTGTCGGCATGGCCAACATTCGCCAGCACGAAATTGCGATGTCGAGCTATGTGCTTGAAATGTTGACGAGCCGATTCGGTGACGACATCACGATTCACGGGCCGCGCAACCCCGAACTGCGTGGGTCGACATTTAGTTTTGCTTTCCGCGGCATTCATCCGCACGATTTGAGTCAGGTGCTCGATCAGTCGAATGTTTGTGTGCGCGCTGGTCACCACTGCGCCAAACCGTTGATGAAAATTATTGGCGCGAACGCGACTGCTCGTGCGAGTTTTTATCTTTATAACACGACTGCAGATGCTGATGCGCTGGCAGACGCCCTTGACTCTGCATCAGATATCTTTTAGTCAGAGAGTTTGAGCGAGGACGTATGCCGGGTATCGAAGATTTATATCGAGAGATTATTCTTGACCACTATCGCACTCCGCGAAATCGCGGCGAATTGGCACCGCCGGCTGTTTACGCTGAAGGCAACAATCCGCTTTGTGGTGATGACATTCGGGTTTATCTAGATGTCGTCGACGGCGTCGTGCGCGATGTGAAGTTTTCGGGTCAGGGTTGTTCGATCAGCCAGAGTTCAACTTCGATGATGACGGTTGCTGTTAAAGGCAAGACGATTGAAGAAGTGCGTGCTTTTGTGCGTCGCTTTAAGCACATGATGACGCTTTCTGAAGACGGCGAGACGGTCGATCAGTCAATCAAACTTGGCGACATCGAAGCGTTGCAAGGTGTGGTCAAGTTTCCGGTGCGCATCAAGTGCGCCACCCTCGGCTGGAATACTCTTCTCGAAGGCCTCGACGAAGCCACCAAGTAAATTGATTTTTTCTAGT
>JANRBC010000127.1:3945-14749 GCA_030727685.1 Ilumatobacteraceae bacterium | reverse complement strand
TCTGCACTTTCTGCACCGAGCGCCGGTTTTGAAAATTATCTATTGGTTGGCTCTGACTCTCGAGAGGGCGCTGACCCGAGTGACCCAGACTTTGCGACGATGGGCAACGAAGGCGATATCTCTGGTCGGCGCAGTGACACGCTGATGGTGTTTCACTACGACTACGCGACTGGCGCAGGGGCGCTCATGTCGTTTCCGCGCGACCTTTGGGTGCGCATTGGTGATGGCGAGAAGACCGCGCGAATCAATACTGCATACCAAGAAGGTACCGATGTGTTGGTGCGCACAATGCAAAGCAATTTCAATATTCCGATTCACCATTATTTAGAGATCAACTTTCAAGGATTCAAGGGTTTGGTCGATGCAATCGGCGGCGTGGAGATCTGTGTTCAATTTCCATCACGAGACAAAAAAACAGGCCTGTACATGACCCCTGGTTGCAACACACTTGATGGTGTCGAAGCGTTGGCGTTTGCACGAAGCAGATATTTTGAAACAAAAATTGACAACGAATGGAAGATTGATGGCTCGTCAGACATTGGTCGAGGCAAACGCCAGCGCAAATTTATTGCAGCGATGCTGAATTCGGGTTTGACCCGGGTGTTGTCGAACCCTTTCACAGTCACGAGTGCCTTTGATGGGGTAACTGGGGCAATCATTACCGACAGCAATCTTGATCTGGCCGAATTCGCCAAAAAGATGCGACCTGCAGCCAAAGGCGATATCAGTCGGTTCTCGCTCGATGTCTATAGCGACACCATCGCAGGTAATTCAATTCTCAGGTTGGGTGATGGTTCTGCCGCTGTGTTGGCATTTTTTGGTGGACTCGGCCCAGCACCCGAACCCGAAGTTGGCGACTGAATCTTCGCGATTAACTGAGCTAGTTAGCTAGTGCGGGCTTGCATGATTTTCGCACCAAACTCTTGAGCCAAAACTGGTTGGCCGACAAAATTTCCCTGAACGAAGTCGCATCCGAGTATCCGAAGTCGCTGTGCCTGATCTTGAGTTGTAACCCATTCGGCAACAACCGACATATTGAGTGAGTGTGCCAGTTGAATTACCGAGCGAACAACCGGATCATCTCCACCTTGATTGCCGATATCCCTAATAAATGTGCCGTCGAGTTTGAGATAGTCGGCGACGAAATTGCGCAGATTAACCAACGAAGAAAAACCTGTACCAAAATCATCGATAGACATTTTGACGCCATGTCGCTTTAGTGCATTTAGCGTGCGCACAACGCCGCCTTTGTCGTCGAGCAGTGTTGTTTCGGTGACTTCAAGATCGAGTTGATGCGGCTCTAGTTTTGCGTCGTGCAGAGCTGCCATCGTGCGTTCAACAAATGTTGTATCACCAAGTTGGCGCGCAGAGACATTTATGTGCATCACGAAAGAGCCGTCAATTGTGCCGGCGTCGAGCCAAGTGCGCATGTCGTTGCAGGCTTGGCGTGTCACCCAGTCGCCGATTGGTCCGATCAATCCCGATTCTTCAGCGAGACTTAAAAAAATTGGTGGTGTTAGAACCCCACGATCTGGGTGTTGCCAGCGCAACAATGCTTCAGCACCCGCGGTTCGACCAGTGTGTGTCGAAACAATCGGCTGATAAACAAGAAACAACTGGTCAGTTGCGAGTGCCCGCTCAAGTTGTGAACTCAGGGCACTTTTTTCGCGAGCGTTGGCGCTCATCTCTTCGCTATACATTTCGCAGCGACCGCGACCACGCTGCTTTGCGCGATACATCGCACTGTCGGCGTGATGCAAAAGTGTCACCGCCGCATCGGCACTCGACATTTCGCTCAGCAATGCCGAATTCGCCATGGCGATACCGATGCTGGCACTGGTTTCAATTTCGAATCCTTGCAAAATTTGTTGACCAGTCACGGCGGCTCGCATGCGGTTGGCGACATCCATCGCTATCTGCTCGTCGCCAAGACCATCGCAGAGAATCACGAATTCATCGCCACCGATTCGAGCCACAACATCTGATGGGCGAGTGGCACTAACTAGTCGCTTGGCCATGTTGACAATTAATTGATCGCCAACACCATGCCCAATTGTGTCGTTGACATCTTTCAGTTTGTCGAGGTCGACAAACAAGACGGTGACGCCACGCTTGAGTGTGCGTGATCGGTCGAGCGCCTCAGAGAGTTTGCGAAGAAATAAAACTCGATTCGGCAGATTTGTCAGAGCATCGTGAGTGGCTTGTCGTTGGAGCTCTTCTTGGGTTTGCTTTGCTTCAGTTATGTCTCGGGCGATCGCCGAATAGTGTTCGATCGTGCCGTTGGCATCACGCACGATTTGCAGCACAACATCAAGCGTGCGCATGATCGAGTCGGTACCGCGAAAACCAACTTCGCCTTGCCAACGATTTGAAGTCGTGCTTGAGATCAATTCACGCGGAATCTGATCGCGAATCGCTTGAATAAAAGTTTGCACCGCAGCATCGTTGAGTCCCGGGGTTTCACTCTTGCCGACAAGTTGCTGGGCGTAGTCGTTAGCGAACATCAGCGCTCCAGCACGATCGAAAACGAGAATTGCATCATGCGACGCATCGAGTAGTCCGATTAGTTGTTCGCTAAGAACTCTTCGACTAACTGCTTGAGTTACATCATGTGCACTGCCGACGTAACTGGTGACTCGGCCTGCACTATCTTTTTTTGCCTGTAGCGAAACTAAAATCCAAGTGACTTCGCCAGTTGGTTGCCACAAACGAAACTCGAAATTGAAGTTCGACGATGTCTGTTTAGCGAGTTGCCAAGCACGTTCAGCAGCAGTGCGTTCGGCAGGTTGGGCGTTCACCCACGGTGCGCTACCGACCACAAGCGGTGCGCCTGCGAGCGCAAGCGCGCGAAACGAGTCATTTGCAGCGACCAGTCGTGCGTCTAAATCGGTCTCAAATATCGAGATCGGAAGGGATGCAATGTTTTGGTCTATGCCTAAATCTTGGCAGACGGCAAGCGTTATTTATGGGTTTTGAACGAAGAATCGGGTCTCGGCAGAGTTGAAGGCCGCCGCCTGAATTGCGTTTAACAAAAGTTTTGAACTCTCGAGCGACTGTGGCTCAGGAGTGAACTCAATCATCTGGTCAACGGCGTAAACCACCAAAAAGAATTCGTGAATCTCACTGTCGGTAATACACGGGCCGTTGTATCCATCCACGATTTTGTCGCCGTTGAACGCTGCACCAACTATTGCGCCCGCCGGCAAGCCACCTTCTTGAATAACTGTTGACTCTGGAGTTAAATTCGCCACCACCCAGAGTGGTTGATCGGGGCTGGTGGTTTCGCTGAGCGAAATCGCAAGGCTCTGCGCCCCTGCCGGCACGTTTGAAATTGTTAATGCTGGCGAGACATTCGAACCCAAGCACGTATGTCGTGGATCAAGTGAGCCGCTGTCGAGCCAAGTGCCGCTGACAGAAAACAAATTCGCCTCCTCAGCACTGGCGTCTGAGTCGGTCGGGGCAATGGTCGTGATGATCGCAATCGACTCGCCCTGACCCGGGCCAGACTCGCGCAAAACGCGACCGTCGCGCGAACATGCAGACAACAAGCCGAGCCCCGCGACTAGTGCGACAAAGAAGTATTTATATTTTTCGTTGCGCTTGCGAACCATCGGCTAAAGACTACGACATCAGTATCAACATCAATATCTCAGCGAAGTCTCACTAGCCTTCACCGAGTGAGAAAAGCCAATCGTTCAGCGATTCAACACACACCGGTTGACAAGTTTGGTAACCCACTTTGCGCTTTGACTGTGCACGCTCACCCCGATGACGAAGCATCGAAGGGTGCTCCGACTTTTGCGCGTTATGCCGAGATGGGTGTGCGAACAGCTTTGGTTTGTTGTACTGGCGGTGAAGAGGGCGATGTGAATAACCCGGCGCTTAAAGAACCAGGTATGCCTTTTCATGGTCTTGATGCAGTAGAACAAAAAAAGTTGTTGATTGAAATGCGGCCTAAAGAATTAGAAAAAAGTGTTGAAGTAATCGGCTTTAGCAAGTTGCATATGTTGGGTTATCGAGACTCGGGTATGGCCGAAAGTGAATCGAACTCGAACCCAGAGTGTTTTCATATGGCCGATATTGATGAAGCAGCAGAACGGCTTGTGAAAATAATTCGTGCCGAAAAACCGCAGGTGATTGTTACGTATAGTGACGACCAGCGAGGATATTTGCACCCCGATCACTTGAAAGTTCATGACGTGAGCGTGTTGGCTTTTGCTCGTGCAGGTGATTCGACTTGGTATAAAAATGCAGGGCCAGTTTGGCAACCGTTGAAGATGTATTACTCAGTTTGGTCGCGCACTCGGTTTATGGCTGTGCATGAGGCGATGTTGCGGTTGCGGGGCTCTTCGCCATTCGATGAAAAGTGGTTTGATCGACCAAATCACGATCATCGCATCACGACAAAAATGAATGTCGGTGAGTATTACTGGGCACGGTCTGGTTCGCTAAAGGCGCACGCAACTCAAGTTGACGCCAACGAACCGTTCTGGTTTGGTCTTAGCGATGAAGAATTGGCCGCGGCATACCCCTATGAAGACTGGATTCTGGCCGCGCATCACATTGACAGATATTCGCCAAGTGCGTCAGACCTCGAGACTGATCTTTTTGCCGGCGTGCGCGCCGAATAGAAATTATCGCGAGCGCATCAGTGTTCGCAGTTCGCGAAAACCGATCAATGTTGCACCACTAGAAGCGATCGCGTCGCGAAGTTCTTGATTGTTGACGACGAAGTCGTAGTCGTCGATCCAACTTTGGGCTACTTCGCCAAGCGCACGAATTTCTGGCGTGTCGATACATGGTTGAACGTGCATTTCAGTAACACCTGGTTGCAGATTTTGCAGACCCTTTATTACCCGATCGCGACTGCCGGCTCGCCAGTCATGATCGAAGAAATCAGGAAAGACCACGCCCTCTTGCATCGCGAGTTTCCGAAACGGGAAACCAGCTTGTTCTTCCGAAATTAAACTCGGTAGGCGAATCGGCAAGCGAAACTCAACAGCCAACTCGAGATAGATATCAAAAAATTCAGGCCGCAATGTAATTGCCGTCAAATGCGGCGCCAAGTGTGTCGGGTCGAGACCCCAGGCGATGGCGCGTTCGATTTGTGCGCGACATTCGCGCAGCACTTCTTGCGGATCGGCGTGCTCCCAGAGGTCGTCGATCGTGCGCGGAAAGCCACCTTCACCCGATGACAGCGAAGCCGAGTTGGTGATCGAACCCCAGCGGTAATTGGCGTGCTCGGCGTTTAATGTTAAGTGCACACCGATGTCCTCGCCGTTGTAACGATTAATTGCGTCACGCGACCACGGTGCGGGCACCATGAGAGAGGCACATGTGGCGACACCTTTATTGATGGCCTCATAGACGCCGACATTTGCGGCATGAAACGCACCCAAATCATCGCAACTAAGAATTACAAGTCGTGCGTGGGGTGAGTGACCCAACTGTTCGACAAGTGAACTCTGCGCGTTGACCACAACAACACGCTATCTTTCGCAAGACTGCCATAAACCAGCGCGTCGGTCTTTGGCGTTCGATTCGTGCCTTGCAAATTGCGATGCGAAGGCTGTGTTTGGTTCGATGCTCAAAGTTCGGGCAAATCCACGATCAATTAATAATTGATTAAATAGCGTGCCGTCAGCGAGAAATAGATAGACGAGAAGTCGTTGATAGCGATCACGTGGTTCAACATCGCGTACAAGTTTTACAGCCGACCCTTTTATGAGTGTTGCTTTGGTGAACGCTGAGGCTTCAGGGCCAAAACACTCGATTGGTTTGCTCGGATGAACAGTCTCTGGTGTATCAATGCCAAGCAAGCGAACTGTCTCGGTTTGATTTTGTACCTTAAGAACAATCGTGTCGCCATCGACAACGCTCACGATCGTGGCGACATCTGCTTGCAAGATATCTGCATTGGTGCAAGAACTGAGTACGCCCACTAGCGAAAGTAGTGCGATAAGCGCGTATTGAGTAGGCGATCGACAAATTCTGAGACGGTGCACAAAACAATGTGTGGCTTTGGTTTGCGTTATGGTAAATCAATATGCAAAACAAAAAGCGTTCTGACTTTGGCTTAGGTCGTGTAGGTATTTGGACGTTTGACTTAGATCTGCAACCGATGTCGCGCGCGCAAGAAGCAGTAGTTGAACTTGAAGAGCTGGGTTTTCGATGTGTCTGGGTGCCAGAAGCGGTGGGCCGCGAACCGTTTGCTTCGTGTGCGATGTTACTTTCGGCAACCAAACATTTGACGATGGCAACGGGCATTGCATCGATGCATGCTCGCAGCGCAACAACAATGGCCGCCGGTTGGAAGACACTTAGCGAAAAATTTGGAGACAGATTTTTGTTGGGCATCGGCGCGAGTCACCAGCACTTGGCAGAAAAGGTGCATCAAAGCACCTACGAAAAGCCTTATTCCGCAATGGTCGAATATCTCGATGCAATGGACAACGCTGTGTACTTCGCCGCAGCACCCGCAACTGCACCGCGTCGTGTTCTCGCGGCGCTAGGTCCAAAGATGTTGAAACTTTCGGCACAGCGCGGCCTTGGAGCGCATCCATATTTTGTGCCGGTTGAACATACGGCTGGCGCACGAGAAATTTTGGGTGAAGACGCATTGCTTGCGCCCGAGATTGCTGTTGTCTTCGACACGAATGCCGAAACGGCGCGTGCCACTGCGCGCCAGCACATGTTGACCTATAACCGTTTGCCTAATTATGCGAACAACTTGTTGCGATTGGGATACAGCCAAAACGACATCGCTGGGTCAGACAAAATGCCAAGCGACAAAATGGTCGATGCGATTGTTGCTTGGGGCACGCTTGAAACAATCGTCGGCCGCATTAAAGCGCACCTTGAAGCTGGTGCAAACCATGTATCGGTGCAAGTGTTATCTAGCAAAGTAGGCGTGTTGCCAAATGCGCAGTGGCGCGAGTTAGCAACCGCGCTAAAAAGTTTTAATTAGCGGAAATCGTTCGTCAGTTAATAAGTCGCCGGGCTTTAATGCTTTGGGTTCGAGGGGCGGAGAAGTCTTCCATGGTCGTGTCGACCAAACAGCGTCATTATCGACATAACGAAAACTCACTACACGACGACGATCTGGATAATTAGTAGTTGAAGGTGCGCTGTGCAACGTTCGAAAATGAAAAGCGACGAGGTCGCCAGGCATCGCCGCAAAACTTTCGATGTTGTCGGCGACATCAAGTTCGTTCGAATCAGGAAGCGGCTCATACTCGCTGGCGCTAGCAACATACGGTGATTGATCCACAAATTTTCGTGGAATAAATTTTTTACCCCACTTATGACTGCCAGCGATTGCTCTCAATGCAATTTTTTCTGGAATCGGATCAAGCGGCACCCAAAGACTGACATTGTTGATTGAGTCGATGCTGTAGTAAGGCTCATCGTTATGCCAAGGTGTCACCTGATTGTTGCCAGATTCTTTGACCAAAACATGCTCATGAAAAAATCTTCCTGATGTTTTTTGCATCAGCGCGAGAGCGATCTGCGGTAAAACTCCAGAAAGGGCATGCATCTTGTAGGCGTCGAAGCGCGACCAGTTGACATAATCGTCAAAGAATCGACCTTGCTGCGAGTTGGCTGCATATTCATTTGCCCACGGTCCGGGTGATTGCATGTTTTGAGCAAGGGCGTCAGAAAGTTCGGCAATTATGTTTTGTGTGAGCACATTTCGCAACACAACGACGCCGTCGCGCTGATATTTTGAGACTTCGTGCGCCGAAACTAATGCGCTAGTCGTTGAACTGTTCACTTTTGCTTTAGACACCGAGTGTTCGTAATTGAAGTTTGCGCATGCCGGCCAACCATCGCTCGTGTTCGCTGGCTTTTTTGTTGACGAACTGGGCAACTTCTGGGTGGGGCAAAATCATAAAAGTTTCTTGGCGCAATGTTTCGACAACGATCTCAGCGACTTGCTCTGGTTCAAGCACCGCACCAGATGCGCGCACAACATTGCCGTTGTCGGCGGCCGTGGCTTCGTCAGAGCGTCGCAGCATGTTGGTGTTGACTCCTTGTGGGCAAAGGCAGCTCACTTTGAGTCCGCGATTGCCGTAAGTGATTGAAAGCCATTCAGCAAATGACAACGCAGCATGTTTGGTTAGCGAATATGGTGCCGAGCCGATCGCTGTTAGCAAGCCGGCTGCCGACGCGGTGCTGACGAAATAACCGCGACTAGCAGCAAGCCAGTCGTCAATCAGATATTTGACTGCCCAACGGTGTGCATGCACGTTGACATCAAAAGAAGTGTTCCAGGTTTCTTCGCTGGTTGAAAGGTCGGTGCCCATTGCCACGCCGGCGTTGGCATAGAACAGGTCAATGAATCCGAGAAATTGTTTTGATTTTGCGACGAGCTCTGCGTTCGCTGCTTCCGTGGATAAATCACATGCCACAGCGAAAGCAGAATTGGGGCGTTTGGCGTTGAGTTTTTCGACAACAGTGTTTAGAAGCGCTGCGTCGCGGTCGGCGAGTACAACTCGAGCACCCTGCTTGTGAAATTCTTCGGCGACTGCTTTGCCGATGCCGTTTGCGGCGCCTGTCACAACAGTGTTTTTATCTTGCAGATCCACATTGTGATGTTACGCACAAGCATGGGTGAGACGCCATTTGAGAAATCAGTCTGCCGACCGTGACACATGCTTCAGGCATGATTCATCTAAATGACGAGGTCTGGTACATAGACCGCACTAGCCTTCGCTTCATTGAACTAATCAGTTTCAAGGCAACGAAAGGCGCAACCAAATGACAGATTCACGTGAGACAGCAGTTATTGGCGAAGCACTCAGCGTGATCGACAAGGCGCTTCGCGAAATGTTGCAGCGTGAACTTGTGTCAACTGGCGAAGTTGCCGATTTGTTGTTAGATGTTCGGTCGCTTCTTACCGCAAGCGCGACAACCTCAACCCCCGAAGCCTAAATTTTCAGTTCGCAGTGCGAACTAAAAAAGCGAAATTGTGAGGTGGGCGAGAAGGCCCATTGCGGTGCCGATTAGAGCGCCAGCGAAAATGTCTGTGGCGTGGTGAATGCGCACAGCGACTCGGCTTGTGGCGACGATAACTGCGAAAATAAACCATGCTGCGATTGCCGGCCCTGAAGACCAACGCGTAAGCACGACTGCAGCAAAGAAAGCAGAACTCGCGTGCCCGCTAGGAAAACTCGAAGTGCGTGGCTTGCGAATCTTGAATCGCGAGTCGCCTTTGACGGTCGGTCGTTCGCGCTTGAAAAACGGCTTGATGCCCTGATTTAGAAGCAGGCTCTCGACACCCATCAGAGCCGAAAGTATTAGTGCTTGTTTGACGCGCGAAGTGTCGGCGACTGCGCGAATGATGCCAACGAGATGCCACAAGATGCCGAAATCACCGAGAGCGGTTGCTGCTGTGAACAGCCAAATGGTGGGTTTGAAATTTCGTGTCGGTTCAAGAAGTCGATCGAACCAGGCGTCGAACGCGGCGAGTCGCGAAGATCGAGAACTAGTCACGAATATTAAAGTTAATCGCGTTCGAAAGTCGGGTAGATGTTTGGCGCTTCGATTTTTGCCAGTGAATCATCGCCACCAAACTCAGGGCACCATTGCTTGTACGCACAAAAGTTGCATAAGCCAGACTTTTTTGTGGCGAATTGGCCAGATTGACACGACGCATCGATCTGATCGAAAGTTTCAATCGCGGCCGACTCGCAGGCCGCATTCGACTCTGGGGTGACTTCAACTTCGATTGGCGTGCTCGACTTGAGATACATCAGTCGCAGGCGCTTGGGCAGTTCGCCACGCTCACGCAGACATAGCGAGGCGTAAATGTGCATATTGTCCATTTTGTTGGCACCGAAACGTGCGTCTGGCACTTTGCCCGTCTTGTAATCGCTGACGACTAACTCGTTTTTTTCGTTGTACTCGAGTCGATCGATGATGCCGCCAAGTTTGAATTTGCCAAAGTCAGAATCGAGGCGCAACTCGAGACCAATAATTTTTGCGTTGCGGGGGTTCTCCATGCGGTAGTAGCCGTTGACAAGTTCGCGTGAGTCTTTGAAAAATGCCTCACTCGCGTCAGGGCTAAGGCCAAGCGCCTTGAAGCGAGCACTCGGTTCGTATTCGGCACGCGTTTTGTCGAACGCTTGACGCGCTGCCTCAACGGTGCGATGTTCGGGTTCGTTGCCAAGCAAAAGTTCGAGCACGCGGTGAACAAAGTTGCCTTTGACGAGATGAATTTGTGGTGGCTGCGGAAGTTTTTCGATCGAAGCAAACCGAAATTGCAACGGACAAGTTCTGAAGTTGCTGATGCGTGAAGGTGACAGAGTCACAGGTGTTTGATAGACGGCAGAAGTCACGGCACTGACAATCTAGGCACTAGGTGTTCGGTGAAGTGAGACCATCTACTTCACGAATGAGTTCGGCGAGTCGCTCAGGTTGTTGCATTGGCCCAAAGTGACCCAAATCTTGCCATTCAACAAAATGCGAATTAGCGATTTGCTCAGCGATGTTGGCGGCGAACCCTGAAGGCTGGCCTTGCTGTTGTGCGCCACTGACGACCCAAGTTGGGACCCGTAAATTTTTTAGCTGATCCCAGGTCTCGTGGATCGCACCCATCTCGAAATTTCGAGCCTCGTGTTCGGGCGCGCATTTGAGTTCGATGTGATCTGATGCATCTCTGAAGCCATAGTCAACAAACGCATGCAATGCCCGCGGATCAAATGCGTTCATTGGTGGCTTCGATGCATAGTTGGCAAATGCGTCGGCGCGAGTTGCAAAAGTTTTTCGTCTACGTCGAGCACCTTCGACGAGCGGACTAGGA